>JAACVA010000033.1 GCA_009992615.1 Rhodobacterales bacterium | reverse complement strand
CTGGCCTACTACAAGCAGACCAGCCCCCTGATCGGCTACTACTACGCCAAGGGGCTGCTGAAATCGGTGGACGGCCTGGGCGAGATCGACGCCGTGGCAAGCGAAATCTCGGCTGCGCTGCAGGGATGATCTGCGTCAGGTCCACTGACTATTGACCTTTGGTCGAATGGGGCATACCACGCCGATCTTGGCGGGAATCGGGTGCGCATCCGATGCCGTGAACCACGTTCGCAAGCCCGGCGCTTCAGGCCCGGGCTTACGTTGTGAAAAAAGGGCCTGGCATGACGGGCTCGCAACGAAAAGGATATGCCACAGATGGCACGTATTTCCGGGGTTAACCTCCCCACGTCCAAGCGCGTCCCGATCGCGCTGACCTATGTTACCGGAATTGGACACACCTCCGCCGCAGCGATCTGCGAGGCCGTCGGCATCGACAGCTCGCGCCGCGTGAACGAGCTGACCGATGCAGAGGTGCTGCAGATCCGCGAGCACATCGACGCGAACTATACCGTCGAGGGCGACCTGCGCCGCGACACCCAGATGAACATCAAGCGCTTGATGGACCTGGGCTGCTATCGCGGTCTGCGTCATCGCCGGAACCTGCCCGTGCGCGGCCAGCGGACCCATACCAACGCACGCACCCGTAAAGGCCCCGCAAAGGCCATTGCCGGCAAGAAGAAATAAGGGAGGGCTGATAGCATGGCTCGCGATCGTCGCCCCGCAAAGAAGAAGGTTTCCAAGAACATTGCCGCTGGCGTTGCTCATGTGAACTCGTCGTTCAACAACACCAAGATCCTGATCTCCGACGTGCAGGGCAATGCGATCGCATGGTCGTCTGCCGGCACGATGGGCTTCAAGGGCAGCCGGAAATCCACACCCTTCGCCGCACAGATGGCTGCAGAGGATGCGGGCAAGAAAGCGCAGGACCATGGCGTCCGTACGCTGGATGTCGAGGTTCAGGGCCCCGGTTCGGGTCGGGAAAGCGCGCTGCGCGCCCTCGCGGCCCTGGGTTTCCAGATCTCGTCCATCCGTGACGTGACGCCGATGGCCCATAACGGTTGCCGCCCGCCCAAACGCCGCCGCGTCTAAGCTCGGTTTTTTCTCTGCCGGGTCCGTGCTGTTTGCACGGCCCGGTTCCGTCATTTTTACCTCGAGTGTGCCCGGGACGGATCCCCCAGGGCACGAGCATGGAGGCGACGCATGATCCACAAGAATTGGCAAGAGCTGATCAAACCGACCCAGTTGGTTGTTCAGCCCGGCAATGACCCGGCGCGCAAGGCGACCGTTGTCGCCGAACCGCTGGAGCGGGGCTTCGGCCTGACGCTGGGCAACGCGCTGCGGCGCGTTCTGATGTCGTCGCTGCAAGGCGCGGCGATCACGTCGGTGCAGATCGACGGCGTTCTGCACGAGTTCTCCAGCGTGGCTGGCGTGCGCGAGGACGTGACCGACATCGTGTTGAACCTCAAGGGCGTGGCGATCCGCATGGAGGCCGAAGGGCCCAAACGCGTGTCGATCTCGGCCAAGGGGCCGCGCGTCGTGACGGCGGGCGATATTTCCGAATCCGCAGGGATCGAGGTTCTGAACAAGGATCACGTGATCTGCCACCTCGACGATGGTGCCGACCTTTACATCGAGCTGACGGTCAACACCGGCAAGGGCTATGTGGCCGCCGAAAAGAACCGTCCCGAGGATGCGCCCATCGGCCTCATGCCGATCGACGCGATCTATTCGCCGGTCAAGAAGGTTTCCTATGAAGTGCAGCCCACCCGCGAAGGGCAGGTGCTGGATTACGACAAGCTGACCCTGAAGCTGGAAACCGACGGTTCGGTCACTCCGGACGATGCCGTGGCCTATGCCGCGCGGATCATCCAGGATCAGCTGTCCATCTTCGTGAACTTCGACGAGCCCGAGCGCGATACCCGTGCGGAGGACGAGGACGACCTGGAATTCAACCCGCTTCTGCTGAAGAAAGTGGACGAGTTGGAATTGTCGGTGCGCTCCGCGAACTGCCTGAAGAACGACAACATCGTCTATATCGGGGATCTGATCCAGAAAACCGAGGCCGAGATGCTGCGCACGCCGAACTTCGGGCGCAAGTCGCTCAACGAGATCAAGGAAGTGCTGTCGGGGATGGGGCTCCACCTCGGCATGGATATCGTCGACTGGCCGCCGGACAACATCGAGGAACTGGCCAAGAAATACGAAGACAACTTTTGAAGATCGGCCCCGGGCTTGAGTCCGGTCTACGTCACACCGCGTAGGCCTTGGCCCGGGACCCAAGATGAAGACCGAGACCGGGCACGAGCGCCCCAAGGAGAGGGACCCACGAAACGCATGGGCCCCCGGACAAAGCAAAATCGCCCGTAGAGGGCACCATATTGGAGAAAGACCATGCGTCACGCTCGCGGATATCGCCGCCTGAACCGGACCCATGAACATCGCAAGGCGATGTTCGCCAACATGTCCGGCTCGCTCATCGAACATGAACAGATCAAGACGACCCTGCCAAAGGCCAAGGAACTGCGTCCGATCGTGGAGAAGCTGATCACGCTGGCCAAGCGTGGCGATCTGCATGCGCGCCGCCAGGCCGCGTCGCAGTTGAAACAGGATGCCTATGTGGCGAAACTGTTCGACATCCTTGGCCCGCGCTACGCCGAGCGTCAGGGCGGGTATGTCCGGATCATGCGGGCAGGTTTCCGTTACGGCGACATGGCGCCGATGGCGATCATCGAATTCGTGGACCGCGACGTCGATGCCAAGGGCGCCGGCGACCGCGCCCGTGTCGCCGAAATCGAGGCGATGGAGGACTGATCCCCGCGCCCTGTCGGAGATTGCAAAGCCCTCCGGATCACCGGGGGGCTTTTTTTTGCTTCTGGGGTTGGCACGGGCAGGAATATGGCCGCAGAATCAGTGATGTTTGGGCTTCGCAGCCGTTTCGGCATCGCGCTGCGCGCTGGCCACATGGGCCGACAGCACGGCAAGCTGGCGGGCCGACACAGGCGTCTGGCCGATATATTCAAGCAGATCGTTGCGCGTCGCGGAAGAAAGCTTCATGAGACGCGCAAAAAGATCCGGGTCGATCCTTTTGGTCATAGGTCTCACCTGCCAACTAACACCCCTATGATCCAACTTGACCCCCCTTCAGGCAACCTGTCTAAATGGACATGTCTATTTGGTGGGTTCCATGACGAAAGCTCCGGTTCTTGATTTGCTGCTGCACGAGCTTTCGTTGGCGGCCCCGGCGGGCTTCGCGGTGGGGTTGCACATCCGTTACGTGTCGCCGTTGATCATGGTGAATACCTACCCGGATCGCTGGCAGGAGGTCTATACGTCGAAGCTTTACGGGTTGCGCGACCCGACACTGGCCTGGGGGCTGAGCCATACGGGAACGCGCCGCTGGAGCCAGATCGGCCTGCCCGATCCGTTCGGCATCCTCAAGGAATCAGGCGAATACGGGCTGAAATACGGGATGATCGCATCCATCGGCCCCATGTCATCGCGCACCATCGCGGGCGCCAGCCGGGCGGATCGCGAATTCGCCGATGACGAAATGGAACTTGTCTACCGGATCGTGCACCGCATGCATGATCTGTCCGAACCGCCGGCGCGCCTGTCAAAGGCGCAGGCCGACGCACTGAAATGCATCGCGGAGGGGGACCGCCATGCAGCTGCTGCCGCAAAGCTCGGGATATCCGAAAGTGCCTTCAAGGCGCGGTTGACGTCTGCCCGCCAGAAGCTGATGGCGCGCACAACGGCCGAGGCCGTGCAACGGGCCAAGGAATACGGATTGATCTGAGACAAGGGGCCGCAGCCCCGCAGGAGAGCCTTCTTGGCGGTGCATCGTTGACCACGATTCACCTAATGGGAAGACTCAACATGCAGACCACCACCCTGTCGTTCGACAATTTTCACAACCACGGCCCCCTGTTCACGAACATGCTCCGGGCCCGGCATCGCACCTTCATCGAAGAGATGGGGTGGGAGATTCCGTCGGAAGGGGACATGGAATTCGATCAGTATGATACCGCGCAAAGCCGTTGGGTTTGCGTCCATGACGGGCTGCGTGTGCTTGCGGGCGTGCGGCTGACGCCGACAACGGCATCCTGCGGCGTCTACAGCTACATGGTGCGCGACGCGCAGCGAGGGCTGCTGGAGTCGATCCCGGCCAACCTGCTGGACGAACCCGCGCCCATCGCGAGCCATATCTGGGACGCCAACCGGCTGTTCGTGGCCGAAGGCGTGGAGACGGATATCCGGCGCGACGTCCAGTTGTCCTTGATGGGGCACATGGTCCGCTCGGCGCGGTCATTGGGGGCGACGACGCTTCTGGGGCTGCTGCCCATCGGGATCCCGCGCCTTGGCCGCCGCCTTGGCATCGATATGGAGCCCGGCGGACCTGTCATGCGGATCGGCGGCGTGGCGCATCGGTGCTACTTCGTGTCGATGGCGTCCAAGATGCACTGATGGACCCTGTCGGGGGTGTTTGGGGCCTGACCGGCCTTCGGGGAGGACGGTGTCGCATCGCGGGGATCGCGAATGGCACGATCCAAGCGGGCGTCCCGTTCGATTTCGTGGCGCCCGTGGTGGCCTGTCGCCCGTGGCGCCCGCCTGATCTGGCGGGGCGGGCGGGAAAGCCGTAGTTTGCGCCCATGAGCGACCTGTTCGACACCGCCCCGCCGCCCGACACCCCGAAAGGCCCGCGCCCGCTGGCCGATCGCTTGCGCCCGCGCGCGCTGGACGAGGTGATCGGGCAGGCGCATCTGCTGGGGCCTGAGGGCGCGCTCAGGGTGATGCTGGAT
>JAACVA010000058.1:3727-5030 GCA_009992615.1 Rhodobacterales bacterium | reverse complement strand
AAATCCCGTCTTCGTCGTCATACCCGATCCGGGCGGTATAGCCATTGTAGGTCATGGTTTTGGTCATGGTTTTACCCCGATCCGTTCCAGAAAGTCGCGGGCATCGCGCACCTGGTATCGCTTCGCGTCCTTGGCGGGGTGCGGGCGGTGGAACGTCGCCACCTCGCCATCCTTTTCAAACCGCACCCGTGACCCGCGCCCTTCTATCAGTCGCGCACCTGCCGCCAGTAGCAGGCTTTCGACTGCCGCCCATTCGATGGTGCCTGACACCGGATCGGTGAAGACGGCGGCAAGGGTCTTGCGGTGCTTGCTGTTCATCGGGGCAAGATAGGTTTTGCTAGCGAAAATTGCAAGCATGATGGCGGTGCTTGGCTAAGATCACCCTAAGGCGGGGGGCGGGGTGGCGTTTGAAGTTAATGTTCCTATTTCTTGCCATCTTCCCTCAAAGCCATCGCTGGCCCGTCACACCACGCTTTCCAGCAGGTCAGGCATTCCTGTGCCGCCTTGCTAGCCTGTTCACTTGCTGCGGCCAGCAATGGTCGCGGGATAGCGAGGTCGTCGCTTCGATCAACGTCAGGGCAGAGCTGGGGCGCGTGATCCTGACCTATCGGCACAGAAGCCGCAGCGATGAATGGAAGGACGAAAGCTATGCGATTGGTCGCTTTGCCTCGCAAGTCAAAGTGCGGCGGTTTTTGGAGCGCTGCCCCCATTTCCCCAAAGACCTGCCTGGCGGGGGCTTGAGACCGATGATGGTCTCGCGCCTGCTCAAAAAGGTCGTCTATGCCGGATATGTCAAAGCTCTGGCGTGGGGCGTTTCGGTTCGCAAGGGCGAACATGAAGGCCTGATCAGTTTCGAGACGCACCAGCGCATACTCGAAACCTTGGAAGGAAAGGCGCGGCCTGCTGCACGGCGTGACTTCAATGAGGATTTCCCGCTGCGCGGTCGCGTGCTCTGCAACGAGTGCGGCAACGCCATGACTTCGGCATGGTCGAAGCGCTGCCACCGAAGGGGCGGCTGGAGGAATGTATTGAACTATCCCTCAAATTCCTGTCAAGCCCTTGGAAAATATATGAAAATGGCTGTTATGCGATGCGTCAAATCGTGCTGAGATTAACTCTAGCGGAGCCGCTGCTGTACGGCCGAATCGAGGGGTATGGAAAGCCCGAAATTTCCTTTCTATTCAAGGTGTTAGGTGGAATTTCAGGTCAAGAAAGTAAGCTGGTGCCCCCAGAGAGATTTGAACTCCCGACCTTCAGTTTACAAAACTGCTGCACTACCGCTGTGCTATGAGGGCCTGGCTGC
>JAACVA010000058.1:0-3718 GCA_009992615.1 Rhodobacterales bacterium | reverse complement strand
ATTCTGTGTGCCCTGCGCAAGACGGCAACTCTGGTGATGATCACACGATGGTGTATACTGCGACACTACGTTCAAGGGAAACACTCCATGCGCCGCTTTATTCACCCGTGCCATCTCTTGCTGGTCCTGTCTGCGGTGGCGGTGCTGGTTTCGGCTCCGGCAGGGGCGGATACGTTTCGCGCAATCTTGGGGGGGCGTGTTCTGGGGACGCTGGACTATGCCGGCGGCGGTGGTGGCACGGGGGCCTTGCGCACCGTGTTGGACAATACCCCGCTGGGCGTGGGCGACGGACAGTTCGATGGGCGCACCGAATGGGTGCAGGCCGACGGGCGCAGCCTGTTACAGTATACCGGCGACAGCGCGTCTTCCCGCAAGTCACGCCAGATTTCGGTGCTGCTGGAGGACGGGCGGGTGATCCAGACCGCGGTGAACCCGGCCAGCGAAAGAACGCCCCTGTCTGTGGCAGAAAAGGTGCCCGAAGGGGTGATCGACCCGGTTACTGCCTTTGGCAGGATGATCGGCGCAGGCGAATGTCCACCGGCCTTTGTCATTTACGATGGGCGTCGTGTGGTACAGGTGCAACCGCGGGGTGCCGAGGTGGCCGGGGCGCGCAAGACCTGTCGCATGACGTATGATGTTGTGGCAGGGCCGGGGCACCTTTCGCCGTTCCGGTTTACTGCGCTGAAGCTGGATCTGGTCTATGAGGCGGGGCAGCTTGCGCAGATGCAGATCGGTGCCGGGCCCTTCAGCCTGAGATTGACACGCTGAGGATGTCGGCGTGTACGCGGCACTGTCGGGAAGTGTTTTGACCGTGCTTGGCACAGTTGCTATGGTGCGCGCCAAGGCAGGCAGGGCGATGAGCGGCCCGATGGGGCGGGCACGATGACCAGACGGGTGATGACAGGGGCAAACGGCAGGATGGTGGCCGTGGGCGCCATAAGTGCGGTGGTGCTGGTGATGGGGTTGGTCCTGCTGCTGCCTCCTCCGCCCGAGGGGGTGCCGCCCGCCCCGTCTGTGGCGGTGGACGGCCCGGCGCAACAGCCTGCCGCAGGACAAGGCACGCTGACCGACACGAAACCGCCCGTCGTCGCTTTGCCCTCGAGGGCAATGCCTGACACGGCTTTGCCGTCCTCGCTTGCGTCAGCAACACCGCCCCCTGCCGACCTGCCGGGCGCAAGTGCAAGCCGGACTGTGCCGCCGGTCATCCCAAGTTTTGATGTTGTCAGGATCGAGGCGGACGGTACTGCGCTGATCGCTGGTCGCGCGCTTGGGGGCGCTGTTGTGTCGGTGCTTCTGGACGGCGCGCCGATTGGTCAGGAAACTGCCGATGGCACGGGGGGGTTTGTCGTGTTGCTGAAAATCCCGCCTGATTCGGCGCCCCGGGTTCTGTCCTTGTCGGCGGTCGGGGCGGCGGGGCCCGCGGTGCTGTCGGTTCAGACGGTGATTCTGGCACCGACGGCCGAAGATCTGCTGGCCAGTGCCGCCCCCCTGGCCGGGCCTGCACTGCGGCAACCTGACCAGATCGGCGACAATGCCGCTGCGCCTGCGCGATTGGCGGCCTTGCCAGCGCCCGCCGTCGTGCCGGTCGTTTCAGGCCCGCCCGCAGCAACCGATGTGTCCGGCGCGCCCTTGGCCGCGGCGACCCGCGGCGCCGCTGGCCCGGTGGATACGGTTGTGTCAATCCCGTCTGGTCAGACGCCGACCGATTTGGATGATGCCGCTTTACCCGCCGCCGGGCCACTGGGCCGCGCCCCGGCCTTGGCGGACCTGCCCGATGCACCCGCTGCGCCGGGCGAGCAAACTGCCGCGCCACGCGCCCCGGGCCCGGCACCTGACATTGCCCCGGCAGCACCGCCGCCTGACTTTGCGGCGTTGCGTGCCGGGGCCGATGCCTTGCCCCCGCCGATCACGGGCGAGGCCGGCGGACCTGTCGGGCAACCTGCCCCCGCCGAGGCACCGCGAATCCTGATGGCCGACGACAGGGGGTTGCGGGTGATCCAGGACCCGGGCGCCGGGCCGCAGCCGATCATCACCACCGTGTCCATCGATACGATCTCTTATGACACTGCGGGTGACGTGGTGCTGGGCGGGCGCGGCACTGCCGACGCCTATGTGCGCGTCTATCTCGACAACGCCCCGGTGCGCACCACCCGCATTGATCCTGAAGGCCAGTGGCGGGCCGATCTGCCGCGGATCGATACGCGGGTCTATACCCTGCGCGTTGACGAGGTCGGGCAAGACGGCACGGTTTTGTCGCGCAGTGAAACGCCGTTCCGCCCGGAAGCCCCCGAAACGGTCGTGCGCGCCGCCGAAGGCTCTTCCAGCGCGGCGGTTTCTTTGGTGACGGTACAGCCGGGATTCACCCTGTGGCGCATTGCGCGCGAAAATTATGGCGAGGGGATGTTGTATGTGCGGGTATTCGAGGCAAACGCCGACAAGATCCGCGACCCCGATCTGATCTATCCTGGCCAGATTTTCACTGTGCCGCAATAGCCGCAGACGACCGGGCCTTTCCGGCTCTGGCCATTCCGACGCCGGCGCTTTAGGGTCCGGCGTCCGATATACCTGCTCCCCGAGGCCCCATGACCCCCCGCAAGACCAAGCTCAGCTCTGAAACCGGCGGGATGAATGTCATCCGCCGGGTCATCCCCTATCTTTGGCCCGATGACCAACCCTGGGTCAAGCGACGCGTCGTCCTCGCCATGGCGGTGCTGATCCTGTCCAAGCTGATCGCAGTGGGCACGCCGTTCTTTTACAAGGCGGCGGTGGATGCCCTGTCGGGCGAGGGCACGCAGGATGCGGCCTGGATGCTGGGGCTGGGCGCGGTCGGGCTGACCGTGGCCTATGGCGTGGCGCGGCTGATGAACGTGGGGTTCCAACAGTTGCGCGATGTGGTGTTTGCCGCAGTGGGCCAGCGGGCGCTGCGACAACTGGCGCTGGAAACCTTCACCCACATCCACCGCCTGTCCATGCGGTATCACATCACGCGCAAGACCGGCGGGCTGAGCCGGATCATCGAGCGGGGGGTAAAGGGCGTTGATTTCCTGCTGCGGTTCTTGCTGTTTTCGATCGGCCCACTGGTGCTGGAACTGCTGATGATCGCGGTGGTTCTGGCGTTGGTGTTCGACATCTGGTATCTGGTCGTCGTGTTCGTGACCATCGGCCTTTATACCTGGTTCACCTTCGCGGTGACCGAATGGCGGGTGAAAATCCGCAAGGTGATGAACGATCAGGACACCGACGCCAACCAGAAGGCGATCGATTCCCTGCTCAATTTCGAGACGGTCAAGTATTTCGGTGCCGAACGGCGCGAGGCCGAGCGGTATGATGGCGCGATGGAAAAATACGTCGCCGCCGCGCTGACCACCTCCTATTCCCTGGCCTTCCTGAACTTTGGGCAGGCCCTTCTTATCACTGCGGGCCTTGTTGCGGTGATGGTCATGGCGGCGGTTGGCGTGCAGAACGGCGCGCTGACCGTCGGCGATTTCGTTATGGTCAACGCCTATATGATCCAGATTACCATGCCTTTGAATTTTCTGGGCACGGTATACCGCGAAATCCGTCAGGCGCTGGTGGATATGGCGGAAATGTTCGGCCTCTTGGAACAACCTGCCAAGGTGAATGACAAACCCGGCGCGCCCGATCTGAAGGTCAGCGGCGGACGGATCGAGTTGAAAGGCGTGACCTTTGGCTATGACGCAGCGCGCCCGATCCTGAA
>JAACVA010000057.1 GCA_009992615.1 Rhodobacterales bacterium | reverse complement strand
AGGGGAATGCCAGGATGCCTGCCCCCCTCTCGGCAGATTTTCCAGACTTCAGGCTGCTCAATCGGTGGGCGACCGCGAGCGGCTGGTCTGGACCGTGGACCTGCGGTTTGACGGATCTTGCTGTTGCGATTCAGGCCCGCTTGATCAGGCGTATCAGGAACAGCAGGATCACGGCCCCGATGGTGGCGTGGATGATGGCACCGGCAATCCCTGCACCGATGCTCAAGCCCAGCCGCGGGAATATCAGGCCGGCCACGAACGCGCCGACAATCCCGATCACGATGTTGCCAAGCAGGCCATAGCCATAGCCCTTGACGATCAGCCCTGCGAGCCAGCCCGCCACGGCGCCGACCAGAAGTATGATAAGCAGACTTTCGAGTGTCATTATGGGTCCTTCCCATTGTTTGCAGTATCATCCGACAATCCGGACGTCTCCTACCGCATGATCGCAGTTGTCGGTAACGTCAACACTGCTGTTCAGGCGCTGCCGACATGCGAGGAAGCGCAATGAAGTTGAGATCGACATAACGCCCGATCTGGCTGCCATGATGGCGGCCGAGGTTGCGACCAGAGAACGTGCTTTGACCGACGGCAGGGCTGTTGGTGGCAGAGGGGTCTCAGAATACCATAGGCCGCTCGGTCGCCTCCCGCTCGACGACCGGACGCCCGGTTTTGCCACCCTGCGTCCAAATGAGATTCCTCTGACCGACGGGGCAATAGAACAAACAAATCAGAAGATGGCGCGTACGATGCGGATCAACTGCAACGTTTCAAATGCGCTGTCTTGCAAGGTCACCAGTTCACCATTCAGGACGGCATAATTATATCCCGGCTCAAGTTCAGGAAGCTTGTAGGTTTGGCGCAATTCATTCTGGGTCAGCGCCGCCGTCGGCGCGACACGCAGCCCTGCAGGAAGGTTTTCAACCCGCGCCAGATCACGCATCCGCAGAAGCGACGTGTAATCTTCGTTCGTCAGCAAAACCGGTTGGCCATCGATCAGGGCATAGCGTTCACCCGATGGTGCGGGGCGCAGCCCGTACAACGATGCGATCTGGCCCGAACCAAGCAGCAGAACGTCATCGTCAAGAACCACGTCCCGGTCCAGATATTCGTTGCGCTGTTCAAGGTAGAGGTCGACAAGCCGGTCGTCGTCATACGTTAGCCATTCGTCATAGGTCACGCCTTTTTTGGCAAGCCCGGGGGGCACGCACGGAGGATCCTTTTTGGCCAGTCCGGGCGGGCAATTGCGATATGTCAGGAGCTGTTCGTCAGAGACATCGGGGAAACTGATCTGCGAACCCAGGAACGCCAGCGGCGCGGCTGCGAGCAGCACACTCATGTCACGACCTTGCGGTGCACGCACCTGCAGGACCTCATTTGAAATGCGCACCCGGTCTTCATTTGATCGTTTGCCTTTAACGTGGGCCTTGTCTGACTTGCCGCGATTTTCCGCTTGTTTATTGCCCGGCTTGTTTCCTGTTGTCGCCTTATTGCCTTTTCCGGTCTTTTCAGGCTTATTGTTGTTAGCCTTCTTGTAACCCTTTTCCTTGTCATTCTTTACTTTGATGATCTGGGCGCCCTGGAATGTCGGCACGGTCACAACGGAAAGCGCAGAAACTGGGGGGGAAACGCCTGCCGCAAGGGCGGGCGTGGTCGCGAAAGCCAAGAGCGTTGCAAAAGCGAGGGGAGCGTATTTCATTGTAGGTCCTTCATATCGGTGTGGCGGATCAAACAAACTGCGCTGATCTTCAAGTTTTTGACATGTTCTGACGAACACCACCGATGTTCCATGACCCATTTGGAACGCATGATGGGTGAACATGGTTCCGCTGTATCGGCATCCTCACGCAACTCATCCTGCATCCAAATCACAACCCAAGAATGATCCGGACCGGTTCATGCGATGGTGTTCTGACCACTTGCCCGGCACTTCCCGCGCAGGGCGCATGGCGCGGCTGCGGTCAGTTCGGGCTCCGGGCCGACGTTTGCCGCGCCCCCAACATAGTAGAAAACCATGCCCACGCCTCGCGAAGCGATCCTCGCCGCGCTGCACGCGCGGCTTTCGACGCTGCCCGCCACTGCCCTGCGCGGCGACGTGCTGCCCAAGCGCGTGCCGGCTGCTGGCCTGCTGATCCTGCGGGACGGCGAGCCAGGGAAGCCCGAGGTAACGTTGTCGCCGCTCGCCTACCACTCCAGCACCGCGCCGAGATAGAGACGGTCGTGCAGGGCGCCGACCGTGACGCGGCGTTTGACACGCTGACTGTGAGCATAGGCGCCGCCATCGCCGCCGAGCGCACACTTGATGGCATCTGCGATTGGGTCGAGGTGGAAGAGCCGCGCCCGGTTGATCTGCCTGTCGAGGGGGCGGCAAGCCTGAAGGCTGCGGTGATTACGGTGGTTCTGCACTATTCCACGGTAGATACATTTGCCCGATCACTCTGGCTTTGCGTCCTTGTCATAGGGCCGGGATTTGAATTTCCCCTCGATCTCGGCACCGCTTTCGATGCTCAGGCTCTCATAGAAGAACTCGCCGGTCACCCGCGCGCTGGCATGCAGCCGGACCTTGCCACCCATGACCTGGCCGCTGAAACGCCCCTTGATGGCGACGCTGGCGGCATGCAGCTCGCCTTCGACCTCGCCCGCCTCTTCGATGACGATCGCGGAGGCTTCGACGCGGCCTTTCACGTAGCCGGGCAATTCGACAGTACCGGGAAAGAACAGCTCGCCGGTGATGCGCGAGCCTGCGCCCAAATGCGAGCGGCCATTGGCCCCGGTGGGATTGTTTTGATCAGCCATTCAAGTCTGCCTTCTCGAGTTTTGGCCCCTTTGCGGGGCCGTTCCAGTTCACCATACAGGAAAACCCACCATGGCACGAGCCCAGGGAGCGCGGGCGCAGATGGCGCTTGCGTTCGAGACGAGTTATGGAACGCCGCCCGCGAGCGGCTTCACCCGCATGCCCTTCGCCAGCATCTCGCTGGGGTCGGAACAGCCGCTGCTGAACTCGGAGCTGCTCGGTTATGGCCGCGATCCGCTGGCGCCGATCAAGGACGCGGTCACGGCGGACGGCGATGTCGTCGTGCCGCTCAACGCGGAGGCGTTCGGGTTCTGGCTGAAGGCGGCGTTCGGTCAGCCTGTCACCACCGGCGCGGAGGCCCCGTTCACCCACGCATTCCAGTCCGGGTCCTGGACGCTGCCCAGCCTGTCGATCAAGACCGGTATGCCGCAGGTGCCGCATTATGCGATGTATTCCGGCTGTGTGCTGGATCAGCTCAGCTGGCAGATGCAGCGATCGGGCCTGCTGACTGCGACGGCGCGACTGGTGGCGCAGGGCGAGACGCTGGGCACGACCACCAGTGCGTTCGGTGAACCTGTCGCACCACCGGCAGAGCTGGCGCTGAATCGCTTCGGTCACTTCAACGGAACGATCACTCGCAACGGCACGGTGAACCGCCCCGGGTTAACCGGAGGGTGATTTGTTCATTTTTCAGGCGACCATATCGAGTGTGTTCAGGTTTGCATTGAACGCCTCCTCTGCTTCTGCGGGGGATGTATCCGATGGGTCCGAATAGCCGGCGGTTGTTATACCAATCGACCCATTTCAGCGTTTCCCATTCGACTTCGCGCATCGACTTCCACGGACCGATCTGGTTGATGACCACAGTTTTGAATAGTTTTTTTGTTCCGGAGGATCCCATACCCACGACATTTCATCACTGGCGCGATGTGCCCGACCCTAAGCAACATGGGGGCGGGTGTACACACGCACGGTGCCTTTGCCAGCGTCCTTTGCGCGGTAAAGCGCGGTGTCGGCGCTGGCGATCACAGTTGCCATATCATCGCCCGGTTGAAACGTGGTCATCCCGACGCTGACTCCGATTTTTTCGGCGCCGTGGACCTTCATGGACGCGAGGTTCAGGACTGCTTGTTCGGCAAAGCGAAACGCGGCATCCGGTGTGTATCCCATCAAGATGGCCACGAACTCGTCGCCGCCCAGCCGCGCAATGAAATCGTCGCGGCGCAGGGCCGACGCGACATATCCCGCAAAGTGCCGCAAGATACCATCTCCCGCGACATGACCCAGCGTGTCGTTGATCGCTTTGAACCCGTCCAGATCAAACAGAAGCATGCAGGGGCGCTCGGTCATAGCGTCCGCTGTTTCCGCAAGGTTGTCCATGTGCTTTTGAAGGGCGGCTCTGTTTCCGATGCCGGTCAGGATGTCCTCGAGCGCGAGACGCTGTAGATGCTCGATGGCACTACGCTTGCCCGTTACGTCCCGCTCGATGGCGCCAAAATACCGGGTGGTGCCGTTCTTGTCGCGCAACGGTACGATGTGGATGTCGAGCCAGTAAGGTGTGCCGTCGCGAGAATAGTTGAGGATTTCCTCCTCGCATTCCCCACCGGCCCTGAGAGCTGCTGCGATCCGGCCGAGCGCGCGTTTGCAGGTGCCCGGTCCTTGCAGAATCCGCGGCGTCTTTCCGATGACCTCCTCCCGCGTGTACCCTGAAATCCTGCAGAACGCCGGATTTGCATGGATTATACGTGGACCCGGTCGGTCGAGATCGCTGGAAGACGTGATCAGAATGGCATCGTTCGTCGCCTCGATCAGGTCAAGAAGTGCGCTCTGCACGACGTCAGAAACTTGGGGCATGGTGAGGCCATTCCTGCAAAAAGAGAGATCCGCGGGCGTATGTCTTGAAGATGTGCTCGATGATCCAGATAGGCAGTGCTCCGCTCGCCTGTCTGGGCTTTTCGCCCGGAAAGAATTCTGCACCAAGTTTAGTCAACTTGGGCGTGCATGCAATGGCCTTTGCGATCCTACCTCGCAACAGCTCCACGTTCAGAAGTTTTGCCGCAAGTTTCAAACTGGTTCGCGCAAGGCTGCCGCTACGTCCGTCAGCGAACTGGGAGAGAGGCCGCTGGGATGGCGACCATCGGCGCGGCCGGTGTCGACGTATCAGCGGGTACATATCTGGCGGCTGCCACGATACGGCTGTGAACCAGACCGGGTTTACCGGAGACGTTTGAGTTCGTCATTCTGCGGCGATCTTAGCCGCGCACTCTGC
>JAACVA010000056.1 GCA_009992615.1 Rhodobacterales bacterium | reverse complement strand
GAAAGCCACATTTCGGTGCACACTTGGCCCGAGATCGGCTACGGCGCGTTTGATGTGTTCATGTGCGGCGACGCAAATCCATGGCACGCCGTGGATGTGTTGAAAGCAGCGTTCCAGACAGACGATGTTCGGGTCAAGGAATTGTTGCGCGGCGATGGTCTGGTCTGTGAGACGGCTGCCGCCTGAGCCTGGAGCGGCCGCGACGCCTCCGGCGGGAGTATTTGGACAAAGAAGAAACAGCGGCCGGCGCCACAGCCGGCCCTGTTTTCATCAAGGAGATCGGGATGGAAGGCTGGACCGTCGAAAAGTTGCATGACGACCACGCGCAAGCCCTGCGCGAGGACCGGGTGCTGTACGACAGCCAGACCGACCATCAGCGGCTGCGGGTGTTCGAGAACCCCACCTTTGGCCGCGTCCTGACACTGGACGATGTTGTGCAGGTGACCGAGGGCGACAATTTCATCTATCACGAAATGCTGAGCCATGTGCCGATCCTCGCCCATGGTGCGGTGCGGCGGGTACTGATCATCGGCGGCGGTGATGGTGGCATGGCGCGCGAGGTGCTGCGCCATGCATCAATAGATCATGTTACGATGATCGAGATTGACGCCGGGGTGGTCAATTTCTCAAAGCAATATCTGCCGACCATTTCGGCCGGTGCCTTTGACGATCCGCGACTGCATCTGACCATCGCAGACGGCGCCCGTTACATGCGCGACACGGCAAACCGATTTGATGTCATCATCGTTGATTCGACCGATCCGGTGGGCCCCGGCGAAGTGTTGTTCACCGACAGTTTTTATGCCCATGCCAAGCGCGCCCTTGCACCCGGCGGCATTTTGGTGACGCAAAACGGTGTGCCGTTTCTGCAAGGCAATGAATTGACCCACACGATGCGCGCCTTCAAGGCGCTGTTCACTGATGCCACCTGTTACCTTGCCACGGTGCCCAGCTATGCCGGGGGGCCCATGGCGTTTGGCTGGGGTACGGACGGGGCGGCGCGGCAGACCATGTTGGCCGAAGTGCAGAAACGCTTTGCGGCCTCGGGCATCGTGACCAAATATTACACGCCCGAGGTGCATCAGGCCGCCTTCGCCCTGCCCGGCTATGTTGCGCGGCTGTTGCCCTGAGGATCAGTGCAGCGTGAGTTCGCCGGTCACATTGCGCCACGCGCCCGGCGCAATCATCTTGCGATGGGTGAAGCGCACCGAGTGCAGCGGCCCCTCGATCGTGTCGCGCCAGAATTCGATGAATTTGAACAGTCGGGGGTGATCGGGGGCCAGATCGTAATCCTGCCAGACGAAGGTGTTCAGCACGTTGCGATAATCGGGCATGTGATAAAACATCTCGGCCGTGGTCAGACCGTAGCCTTTCAGCATCAGTTCGGTTTCGGACATCTTCATAAGACACCTCGTTTTGTTACCTCTCTGCCCAGATTGCCATGTTGCAATTACTTTTCAATTAAAACAGTGTGTTATCACTCTACCCGATTGGCTGCTTGCACAATCGGCAGGCAACCATTGCACGCCAGATCGGCGATGGGATATAGTGTGCGAAAGAATATAAAGATAACCCGAGGGAGCAGCGGCAATCGTGAGCGACATCCCAGAAACCCCTGAAAACGAAGACGAAAACACCCCGGAACGTGCGGTGTACCATGGTGAGGTGATCTCGATCGCCGAGGAAATGAAGTCTTCCTTTCTCGACTATGCCATGTCGGTGATCGTCTCGCGCGCCATACCCGATCTGCGGGATGGCCTGAAACCCGTGCACCGGCGCATTCTTTATGCGATGCATGAAACCGGCAACACCCACGACAAATCCTATCGCAAGTCCGCCCGCCCGGTGGGCGATGTCATGGGCAAATATCACCCGCACGGCGATTCGGCGATCTATGAGGCGCTCGTGCGCATGGCGCAGGATTTTTCCATGTCGCTGCCACTTTTGGATGGGCAGGGCAACTTTGGCAGCATGGACGGCGACAACGCCGCCGCCATGCGGTATACCGAGGTGCGGATGGACAAGCCGGCGGCCTATTTGCTGGCCGACATTGAAAAAGAGACCGTCAACTTTCAGGACAACTATGACGGCAAGGATCGCGAACCCACTGTCCTGCCCGCGCGTTTTCCGAATATGCTGGTCAATGGCGCGGGTGGCATCGCCGTGGGCATGGCCACCAACATTCCGCCCCACAACCTGGGCGAGGTGGTGGATGCGACACTTGCGCTGATCGAAAACCCGGATCTGACCACCGAAGACCTGATGGAATTCGTGCCAGCCCCGGATTTTCCTACCGGAGGGTTGATCCTCGGGCGTTCGGGCGCGCGCAAAGCCTATATCGAGGGGCGCGGCAGCGTCATCATCCGCGCCAAGACCCGCATCGAGGAAATCCGCAAAGACCGCTTTGCCATCGTTCTGGATGAAATTCCCTATCAGGTGAACAAGGCGACCATGATCGAAAAGATCGCCGACCTTGTGCGTGAGAAAAAGCTGGAAGGCATCTCGGCGGTGCAGGATGAATCCGACCGCGTCGGCGTGCGCGTGGTGATCGAGCTGAAGCGCGACGCAACCCCCGATGTCGTGTTAAACCAGCTGTTTCGCTTTACCGCGATGCAGACATCCTTTGGCTGCAACATGCTGGCCCTGAATGGCGGGCGGCCCGAGCAACTGACGCTGCGCGATTTCCTGACCGCCTTCATCACCTTCCGCGAGGAGGTGGTTGCCCGGCGCAC
This sequence comes from Rhodobacterales bacterium, assembly GCA_009992615.1. GTDB lineage: Bacteria > Pseudomonadota > Alphaproteobacteria > Rhodobacterales > Rhodobacteraceae > Oceaniglobus. Next base: position 2,448 of record JAACVA010000056.1, on the reverse strand, counting down.
CGCCTTCGATCTGCGCAAGGCACGCGAGCGCAGCCACATCCTGTGCGGTCTGGCCGTGGCCGTGTCGAACGTCGATGAGGTGGTCGCCACCATCCGCGCCTCGATGGATGCCGCCGAAGCCCGGGCAAAACTGATGGAACGGGCCTGGCCCGCCCATGAAATCGCCCCCTTCATCCGGCTGATCGACGACCCCAGCCATACGGTGAACGAGGACGGTACCTATTTCCTGTCCGAGGTTCAGGCCCGCGCGATTCTGGAGCTGCGCCTGCAACGCCTGACCCAGTTGGGCGTCAAGGAAGTGACGGACGAACTTGAAGAACTGGCCGGCAAGATCAAGGATTACCTCGACATTCTGCGCTCGCGCGATCGGATCATGGCGATCATTTCGGCTGAGTTGCGTGAGGTGAAAGAGCTGTTCGCAGTGCCGCGCCGCACCGAGATCGTCGACTGGGCCGGCGACATGGACGACGAAGACCTGATCGAGCGTGAGGATATGGTCGTGACCATCACGCAGACCGGATATATCAAACGCACGCCTCTTGCCGAATTCCGCAGCCAGCGGCGCGGTGGCAAGGGGCTGTCGGGCATGTCGACCAAGGACGAGGATGTCGTCACAACCCTGTTCGTGGCCAACACCCACACACAACTTTTGTTCTTCACCACCGATGGCATGGCCTACAAGCTCAAGACGTGGCGCCTGCCGCTGGGCGGGCGCACCTCAAAAGGCAAGGCCATCGTCAACATCCTGCCGATCCCCACCGGCGTGTCCATCGCCGCGATCATGCCGGTGGACCGGGACGAGGCCGACTGGGCAGAGTTGCAGGTGGTGTTTGCCACCTCGGCCGGAACGGTGCGGCGAAACCGGTTGTCGGACTTCACCAATGTCATGCGCAATGGCAAGATTGCCATGAAATTCGAGGGAGACGAGGCGGATTACAAGCTGATCGACGTGCGTATCGCCGCGCCCGACGACAACGTGATGCTGGTCACAAAACTGGGCCGGGCGATCCGGTTCCGCGCCGAGGAAGTGCGGATCTTCAATTCGCGTTCATCCACCGGGGTGCGCGGTATCCGGCTGTCAAAGGGCGATGAGGTGGTGTCGATGGCGGTAATCCGGCATTTCGAGGCAACGCCGGAAGAGCGGACAACCTATTTGAAAATGCGCCGCGCCATGGCCGGCCTGGCGGATGACGCAGAGATGGAGCCCGACGAGGAAGATCAGGTGGGCGAAGCGCAGAATTTCACCCAGGAACGCTATGCCGAAATGTCGGCGGCCGAGGACCTGATCCTGACGATCACATCCAAGGGCGCGGGCAAACTGTCATCCTCCCACGATTATCCGCTGCGCGGGCGTGGTGGCCAAGGTGTGATGGCGATGGATAAGGCGATGCGCGGCGGTGCCCTTGTTGCGTCCTTCCCTGTTGAAATGGACGATCAGATCATGTTGGCCACGTCTCGTGGTCAGTCGATCCGCGTGCCGATCGAAGGCATCTCGTTCCGCTCGCGCGGGGCGGGTGGTGTGCGGGTGTTTGACACCCGTGCAGGTGAAGAGGTGGTCAGTGTCGCCTGGATTGCCGATCAGGGTGACGCGACTGAGGTTGTCTGAGTATTTGAAGCAAGAAGAAGCAGGGCGCCGCGCCTTGCCTGTTCTTGCGCAAAACACGCGCGTCGCTGGCACCTGCCCTTTTCAACCGGGTTTTTGCCCGATAACGGACTGAGCATGACACATACACTGAACATCATCGGCGGCGGCATGGCCGGATCAGAGGCCGCATGGCAGGCCGCTGAGGCGGGGATCGACGTGATCCTGCATGAAATGCGGCCCAAGGTTGGCACCTTTGCCCATCGCACCGGGCATCTTGGGGAAATGGTCTGTTCCAATTCCTTTCGCTCGGACGACAGTGAGCAAAACGCGGTCGGGCTGCTGCATTGGGAAATGCGCGCGGCACACGGGCTGATCATGGCAATGGCGGAAAAACACCGTTTGCCTGCCGGCGGTGCCTTGGCGGTGGATCGTGATCCGTTTGCGGAATCTGTCACCGAAAGATTGATGACCCACCCGAGGATCACCGTTCAATACGAGGAAATCACGCAGCTTCCTCAAACGGGGCACTGGATTGTCGCCACCGGGCCGCTGACCTCGGGCAACCTGGCCGAGGCGATCCGCGCCGAAACGGGCACCGATGCGCTGGCGTTTTTCGATGCCATCGCGCCCATCGTGCATTTCGACAGCATCGACTTGTCGAAGGCCTGGATGCAGTCACGCTATGACAAGGGCGACACCGAGGAAGAGCGCACCGCCTATCTGAACTGTCCCATGGACAAGGTGACCTATGAGGCGTTCATCGACGCCCTGCTCGCCGCCGACAAGGCCGCGTTCCACGAGGGCGAGACCGCCGGGTATTTCGATGGCTGCCTGCCGATCGAAGTCATGGCAGAGCGCGGACG
>JAACVA010000055.1 GCA_009992615.1 Rhodobacterales bacterium | reverse complement strand
GCTGCGTGACATGAAACCAAAGTCAGAGCGCTGCGCGGCATAAAACTGGTCGAAAATCCAAGACCACCTCTGATATCAGGGGAAATCGGTAGCAAGTGTCAGACTCGGAACACTAGCTGACACGAGAAATGTTCGTTGGTCTGCCCGACGCCTAACAATTGACTTGCATCAGAAACGCACTCCCCCTTCTGAGCTAAAATTATCCCTCAGACATTGGTGTCCTCGGAGCCTCACACATGCAAATCGATCAACATCCGACAGAAAAATTCAGGCTATCGTCGTCGGCACTCATCTCATTTCTCGGCATCACATTCTTCATAACCTGGGGGCTTATTGGGATTTACATTCTCGCCCCCGAGACGGCGGCTGCCACATTCGGCGAGATCAGTGGCTCGCATCCATTCTTCTTCTTAGCGACATGGTCGCCTGCAATCGCGGCTTTCGTCGTTCTGTTTCTTTATTCAGGGTTGTCCGGCATCCGTGCTTTCCTGTCCCGGCTCCTGTTGTGGCGGTGTTCGGTAGGCTGGGCAGCCTTCATTCTGCTTTTCCTGCCGCTGGTGTTCGTCGCGGGCTCGTTGATCAAGGGCGGCCCGGTTCTGGCGCCGTTGCCACCCGAAGGTGTGGGCCCGGTCGTGGCGGTCCTGTTCATGATGCTGATGCTGGGCCCGATCGAGGAGTTCGGCTGGCGCGGGGTGATGCAGCCCCTTCTGCAGCGGCATATGGCCCCGATCTGGGCGGGCCTGATCATCGGCGCGACCTGGGGCATTTGGCACGGTCCGGCGTTCCTGTTGTCGAGCACCGTATATGCCGACTGGAATTTCCTGCCCTTCTTCATCGGCAACGTGACGCTCGCGGTGCTGGTCACTCCGATCTTCAACAGCGCGCGGGGCAGCCTGCTGTGGCCGATGCTGTTCCACTGGCAACTCATCAACCCGTTCTGGCCCGATGCACAACCCTGGGACACGATCATCCTCGTCGCCGTGGCCGCCATCGTCGTGTCGTGGAACAGGGACACGATGTTCACCCGTGAAGGGGCAGTGACCGAGGTCATCCCGGCCACAACGGCCTTGACCCCCAAAGCAGCGGAGTGATCGCATGCGCAAGGTCTTGATCGCAGCAGGTCTTGTGGCATTGGCCAGTGCCGCGACGCCCCTGATGGCGCAGGACGCGCCAGCGCTTTCCACGCAGATGCAGGCGACGCTGGACAATTTCCTTGAACGCTATGCCTTTCCGGGTGCGACCGCCGCGATCATCCTGCCCGATGGAACGCTCGTGACATCGGCAACGGGCCTTGCCGATGTCGAGAATGCGCGGGCCATGACGCCCCAGACGCCTATGCTGGCCGCGAGCATCGGCAAGACCTTCGTTGCCGCGACGGTTCTGGCGCTGGAAAGCGAGGGGTCTCTGTCGCGCACCGATCTCCTTTCCGCGCATCTGGGGGATCGAACGTGGTTCGACGCGCTGCCCAATGCGGACAGCATCACCATCGGCCAGCTCCTGCACCACACGTCTGGTCTGCCCGATCATGTGCACATGTCCGCGTTCCAGCAGGACTGGTCACGGCTCACAACGGAGGAAGGCGACTTCGATCCCGAGCACCTCGTGGCATTCGTGGCCGGCGAGGCGCCGCTGTTCGAGGCCGGCACGGGCTGGGCCTACAGCGATACGGGCTATGTCCTGCTCGGACTTGCGATCGAGGAAGTGACCGGACAGCCGTGGCAGTCCGCGGTTTTCACGCGCTTTCTCGAACCGCTTGGCCTGACTGGCACCTTCCCTCGGACCGTCCCGACCTGCCCGGCCTCGCCATCGGCTACGTCGCGCGCGATAATCCCTTCGGCATGCCGGAACGCACCGCCTACGCGGAGGGGCGGCTGCTGTGGAACCCGGCTGTGGAATCTGCGGGCGGCGGCTTCGCGTCGACATCGGCTGATCTGGCGCGCTGGGGGCATCTGCTGTTTGGCGGGACGGCAATGGACGCTCCGTATTTAGACCGGTTGCTCGACGGCGTGCCGGTAGACCCGGACGCACAGGGTATCCTCTACGGCGCGGGGGTGGCGATCTACGCGGACACGCCCAACGGCACGGTCTACGGCCACGGCGGCTGGATCCCCGCATATGTTTCCAGCCTGCGCCACTATGCCGATCACGGCGTCACCGTCGCCTTCCAGATCAACACCGATGCAGGGGGCGTTGACGACAGCACGGATCTTGTGCCCACGCTGGAGGCGGCATTGGCTGACCTCGCGATCGCGTGGATCAGCCGCGAGGGGGCCGAACCGTGACGACGCGGCGTGCCTTGCTTCTGGGCTTTGGCGGACTTGCACTGGCGGGCGGTTCCTATGCCGGGGGTGCCCTTCGAGAGGCGCGCGCGCAGGCAGGCACGCGCCTGTTCGGCCAAAGCTCGGTGATCGAAACCGATGCCGGGGCGCTGGAATATGCCGTGGTGGGCTATGGCGCACCGCTGATGATGCTGCACGGGGCGGGCGGCGGATTTGATCAGGGTCTGCTTCTGTCAGGCAGCATCCGCGAGCGGGGTCTCCAGATCATCGTACCGTCGCGGTTCGGCTATCTGCAAAGCGCCGTTCCCGACGATGCCTCGCCTGCGCATCAGGCCGACGTCCTGGTTGAACTGCTCGACCATCTGGGCATCGAGCGCCTGCCGGTGGTCGGGGGCTCGGCGGGCGAATTGCCCGCTGCGGAATTTGCGCTGCGCCACCCGGACCGCTGCTCGCATCTGGTCTTGCTGGTTCCGGCGGCCAACCTGTCGGGCCGCGATCCGGTGGAGTTCACCGCGTTCCAGCAAAACATGGTCGGTGCGGTTCTGGGATCAGACTGGTGGTTCTGGCTGCTGTCGCGCGTGGCCCCCGGGCAGTTGACGCGTGCCCTTCTGGCGACCGACCCCGCATTACTGGACCAGGTCAGTCCCAGAGAACGCCAGCGAGCCGAAATCACCTTGGACCAGTTGTTCCCGATTGGTCGCAAGCTTGACGGATTGTGCAATGACGGCTTCTGGTCCGGCACACCTGCACCCACAGCATTTGATCGGATCGCCGTTCCTGTCGTGCAAGTACGACCTGTTTGGCACCGCCGGGACCGCCCGTACCATGGCAAACCGTATTCCCGGCGCACAACTCACGATCTACCCGACCGGCCGGCACCTTTGGCTAGGCCACGATGATGATATCGGGGACGCGGTTTCCTCTTTCGTTCTCAGCCCCGCAATCGAAACCTAGCATTAGAGGGAGGACCTTTCAATGCCATACACCCACATCGTCCTGAGAGACTTCGGCGGAGCCGAGGAACTTGTCCCCGAAACCGTTGACGCCCTGCCAGAACCGGGCAGAGGCGAGGTGCGCATCCGGGTGCTGGTCACCAGTGCGGCCTTCACCGATGTGATGATCCGCAAGGGCATGTATCCGGATGTGAAGGAGAAACCGCCCTTCGTGCCGGGCTATGATTTGGTCGGCGTAGTAGACTCGCTCGGCCCCGATGCCTCTGGGATTGCCGTGGGCGACCGGGTCGCGGATCTGACGACCATCGGGGCCTATTCCGAATACATCTGCCGCCCCGTCAACGGGCTGACCAAAGTGCCCGAGGGTGTGTCCGACGCAGACGCGCTGGCGATGATCCTGTCGGCGGTGACGCCCCATCAGATGCTTCACCGCGTGGCCAAAGTGCAAAAGGGACAAAGCATTCTGGTGCATGGCGCAGGCGGGGCCGTGGGCACGGCCATGCTGCAATTGGCGCGGGAGGCCGGAATTGTGGCGTTCGGGACGGACATTGCCGCCAAACACGACCTGATCCGACAGAATGGCGGCACGCCGATTGACGCCGGTGCCGCCGACCTTGAGGCGGCGATCTCGGCGGCGGTGGGAGACGGAGTCGATGCCGTGTTCGATCCACTCGGAGGTGACAGCTTTCCCCGCTCGTTGCACGCGCTCAGACCGGGCGGCATGCTGGTCGCCTACGGCTTCATGAACGAGGTGCTGGGGCGCGGCGGGTCAATCCCGCTTGATTTCGTCAAGCTCAAGGTCTGGGACTGGCTGCCAAACGGCCATGCGACGGCGTTCTATTCGATCGGGGCGATGCGCCGGACCCATCCGGAGTGGTTCAAGGAGGATCTGGCAACTCTTATGGGAATGCTGGCCGAGGGGCGGTTCGATCCGGCCGTGACCGAAGTCGTGCCGCTGTCGGAGGTGTGCCGCGCCCATGAGCGTGTGGAGGCGGGCGAAGTGCAGGGCAAACTCGTGATGCGGGTGACCGAGAGATGAGACATTTTGCACAGGGCGCCCTTCTTGCATCGCTGCTCGCCATTGGCGGCGCAGCCCACGCCGACACGCTTCTGACCGATGTGGCGCTGGTCGATGTCGAAACGGGAACGCTGACCTACGGACAGTCAGTGCTGATCCGCGATGGGGTCATCGCCGAGATGGGCACCTATATCGCCCCTGCCGACGAGATGAAGGTGATCGACGGTTCGGGAGGCTTCCTTATTCCAGGTCTGTGGGACAGCCACGTCCATGTCTTCTCCAGCGCCAGCGAACCCGATACGGTCTTTCCGCTCTACCTCATCAACGGCGTGACGGGCATCCGGGATATGGGCGCGCTCTGGCCCATCTCTGCCCAAAAGGAGCTACAGGCACGGATCGAGGCAGGCGAGGTTCTCGGCCCACGACTGATCCTCTTCGGTGCGTGGGTGGACGCTAGCCCCGGATCGTGGCCGAGCATGTTTCTTGCCGACACGCCGGAAGAGGCCCGCGCGGTCGTCGACCAGATCGCGTCGGAGGGATGGGCGGCCGTCAAATCCTACTCGATGCTGGACGAGCCGACCTATCTGGTGCTGGCGGAGGCGGCAGCGGCAGCGGGCCTGCCACTTGTTGGCCACATCCCCGAACGCGTGGCGCTTGGCACGGCGATTGAGGCGGGTCAGGACGGGATGGAGCATTTCGGCCGCGTCACCATGGCCTGTGCGACGGGTGAGGCGCACATGCTGGACGATCTGCGGCGGGTGATGGCCGAGGGAGCCGATCAAGCGGGCATCTTCGCGGTGATGGCAGGGCAGAACCGGATCATGCTCGTGACTTGGGATCAGTCACTCTGCGACCGCGTCCTGACGCAGATTGCCGAAGCGGGGATGCACGTCAGCCCTACGCTAGTCGTTGCGAATTTCTACACC
>JAACVA010000054.1:4003-9079 GCA_009992615.1 Rhodobacterales bacterium | reverse complement strand
CCGATCGAAGTCATGGCAGAGCGCGGACGCGAAACCCTGCGCTTTGGCCCGATGAAGCCCATCGGCCTGACCAATCCGCACCAGCCCGAGGTCAAACCCCATGCCGTGGTGCAACTGCGCCGCGACAACAAGCTGGGCACGCTCTACAACATCGTCGGGTTCCAGACGAAGATGAAATACGGCGCACAGGCCGACGTGCTGCGGATGATTCCGGGGCTGGAGGATGCCCGTTTCGCGCGTCTGGGCGGCATCCACCGCAACACATTTCTGAACTCGCCCTCCCTGCTGGACGACCGGATGCGCCTGAAATCCCAGCCCAACATCCGCTTTGCGGGGCAGATCACCGGGGTTGAGGGCTATGTCGAATCTGCCGCCATGGGCCTTTTGGCGGCGCGCCTAGCCGTGGCCGAGATCACCGGCACGCCCCTGCCCCCGGTGCCGCCGACCACGGCCATGGGCGCGCTTGTGCATCACATCACCGGCGGGGCGGATGCAAAAACGTTCCAGCCGATGAACGTGAACTTTGGCCTGTTTCCCCCGGTCGATGGCCTGAAATCGGGGCGGCGGGGGCGCAAGGACCGCTACAAGGCCTATACCGACCGCGCCAAGGCAGACTGGCAAGCCTGGCTAGCGGCACAGCCCGTTCCGGCGTGAGCTTTGCCACCCGGTTCGCGCCGTCACCCACCGGGCCGCTGCACCTGGGCCATGCCTTTTCCGCGTTGCTGGCCCATGACATGGCGGGCGCTGCGGGCGGTCGGTTTCTGTTGCGGATCGAGGATATAGATCACAGCCGTGCCCGCCCGAAATGGGAGACGCAGATTTATGACGATCTTGCATGGCTTGGCCTGTCCTGGCCAACCCCGGTGATGCGCCAGTCCGACCGGCAGCCTGCCTATGATGCCGCGCTGGATGAACTCTGGGCGCGCGGCCTGCTTTTTCCCTGCACCTGTACCCGCGCCGACATCGCCGCCGCCACCGCTGCGCCGCAGGAAGGCGCGCCGCTGCTGGGGCCCGACGGAGTGATCTATCCCGGCACCTGCCGGGCACGCCATACCGGCCCGCGGCCCCGCGACGTGGCGTTGCGGTTGAACATGGGGCGGGCGGCACGCGATGGTGAATTTGCAGAAACCGGCGCGGTGCCGGGCGCGGTGCGGTTCACCGCATCCGACCTGATCGACGGCGTCGGTGACGTGGTTCTGGCGCGTCGCGGCATGGGCACCTCGTATCACCTGGCGGTGGTGTTGGACGATGCCGCGCAGGGCATCACCCATGTGGTGCGCGGCACCGATCTGGCCGAGGCGACGCGCATCCACGTCTTGTTGCAACAGCTTCTGGGCCTGCCGACGCCGGTCTATCATCATCACCGCCTTATCCGCGACGATGCGGGTCGACGGCTGGCCAAGCGCGACGATGCGCGCGCCCTGTCGAAATATCGCGCCGAGGGGGCCACCCCCGCCGACATCCGCCGCAGGGTGGGCCTAGACGATGGGCTGGCTTAGCTCCACCTCATTGCCATCGCGCAGCCCCGTGTAAAAGCACGAGCGCCGATTGGTGTGGCAGGCCGGCCCGTCTTGCCGCACAAGGGCCAGAAGGCAATCACGATCACAATCTATGCGCAGCTCGATCAGATGTTGCACATGGCCGCTGGTGTCGCCCTTGACCCAGAATGCCTGACGCGAGCGAGACCAATAGGTCACCCGCCCGGTGTCCAACGTACGCGCCACGGCATCGGCGTTCATCCAAGCCATCATCAGAACTTCGCCCGTCGCGGCCTCTTGGGCGATGCAGGGAATCAGACCGGCGGCATCATAGCGCAGGGTTTGAGGATCGAATGACATGGCGCAACCTTTTCTTCGCGGCTTCTTGGGGTTATTTATCGGCCTGACATAAAAAACGAAAGCGCACGCCATGGCCGACAGCGACATGATCAAGCTTTATTCCGGGCGCATCCTGGCACTGGCCGCCGAAATGCCGCTGACCGCTCCGCTGGCCACCCCCGAGGCAACGGCGCGCAAACGGTCGCCCTTGTGCGGATCAACCGTAACAGTGCAGCTGAGCATCAAGGCGGGCCGGATTTCGGAGTATTCCCAAGAGGTGAAGGCCTGTGCCCTTGGCCAGGCGGCGGCGTCGGTTGTCGGATCGGCGATCATCGGGCGCAGCCGGGCCGAGGTGGAACAGGCCCGCGATCAACTGGTGGCGATGCTGAAAACAGGCGGGCCGGTACCCGAAGCGCCATTCGACGGGTTGGGCGTGCTGGAACCGGCCAAGGATTACAAAAACCGCCACGCCTCGATCCTGTTGTCGCTTGATGCGACGCTTGAGGCGATGAATGCCGCTGAAAAATCAGCCTGCGCCTGAAACTGTTTTAACATCTAAAAAAACGCCGCACATTCCGTTGGGAATGGCGGCGCAAGTGGCATATCCAACAAAGCGCCGGGCGGTTCGGGGGTTGAGGCACCCAAACCAAGGGACAGTAACGGATGCATCTTCGTGGGGACACCGGATGCAAAACCGACGCAGTGGACAGCAGGCAGTCAGAAAACCAGAGGCAACATCACAGACCGGGAAGGTAAAGCCCGGCCATCAGCATCACAAACAGCGCAAAGGCGCCGACAAAATCCTGCACCAGTGTGTCAGAGCGGTGGATCACCGCCATCAACTGTTTCAGCATCGTCGAACCCTTTCCCGTCTATCTCGCTTTGTTGCCTCTTTGTTCCCATATCCAACACGATCTGTAAAGAACTTTATGGCAACACTTGAGAACAAATGAGCATATTTAGATCAACCCACTGAAATCAAACGAATTGCCTTGTCCTGTTCCATTAACCACAACAGATGCCGCGCGGCCCGGCCCCGGTCACCCTCAAGCTTGGGGTCGTCATGCAACAGCTTGCGCGCATCGCTTTGCGCGGTGGCCAAAAGGGCCGACTGACGTTCAAGATCAGCGATTCGAAAACGCGGCAGGCCTGATTGCGCATGGCCGATCAGATCGCCCGCGCCACGCATGGCCAGATCTTCTTCGGCGATGCGAAAACCGTCTTCGGTTTCGCGCAGGATCTCCAGCCGCCGCCGGCCAGATCCGCTCAACGGGGGCTGGTACAGCAAAAGACAAGTTGAGGCCGCGCTGCCCCGCCCCACCCGGCCGCGCAATTGGTGCAGCTGGGCCAGTCCGAAACTTTCCGCCCGTTCGACCACCATGATCGACGCATTTGGCACGTTCACCCCCACCTCGATCACCGTGGTGGCAACCAGAACCGATGTTTGTCCGGCAATGAACAATGCCATCGCCCTGTCCTTTTCGGCGGGTGGCATCTGGCCATGGACAAGGCCCACCGTATCGTCACCCAAGGCGGCGCGCAGGGTCTTGTACCGCTGTTCCGCCGAGGTCAGATCAACGGCTTCACTTTCCTCGACCAGAGGGCAGACCCAATAGGCCTGGCGCCCCTCGGCAATGGCCCTGCGCAGCTTGGTCACCACTTCGTCGATCCGGGCGGTGCTGACCAAGGCGGTTGAGATCGGCTTGCGACCCGGCGGCTTTTCGTCCAGCACCGAAACCTCCATGTCGCCATATTGTGCCAGGGCCAATGACCGTGGGATCGGCGTTGCCGTCATCACCAGAACATCCGCCGCCACCCCTTTGGCCCCCAACTCCAGCCGCTGGCGCACGCCGAACCGGTGCTGTTCATCCACCACCGCCAGCCGCAGATCGTGAAATTCCACATCCTTTTGAAACACGGCGTGCGTGCCCACAAGGATATGAATGTCACCCCGGCCCAGCGCCGCCAGCTTTGCCGCACGCTCGCCACCCTTGTCGCGGCCAGTCAACAGCTCAAGTACCACGCCGGCAGTTTCCGCAAGCGGCTGCAACCCCTCCAGATGCTGGCGCGCGAGAATTTCGGTGGGTGCCATCATCACCCCCTGCCCGCCTGCCTCGACCGCCACCAGCAGCGCCATCAGCGCCACCAGCGTCTTGCCCGACCCCACATCGCCCTGCAACAGACGGTTCATCCGGATAGGGCGGGCCATGTCTGTGGCGATCTCGCCGATCGCGCGCAGCTGCGCCCCTGTGGGCCGATAGGGCAGCGACGTCAGTACCCTACCCTGCAACGCCCCAGTACCGCGCGACACGATGCCCCGCTGGCCCACCCGATCCGCACGGGCCAACGCGAGGGTCAGCTGATGCGCCAGCAATTCGTCATACGCCAGCCGTTTGCGCGCCGGGGCGTCGGCTGACAGGTCAGCCGCGGACGTCGGGCTGTGCGCCTCGGCCACCGCAGCGCGCCAGCCGGGCCAGCCTTCGCGGGCGATCAACGACGGATCAATCCATTCGGCCAGATCCGGTGCGCAGTCCAACGCAGATGCGGCAGCGCGGGCCATAACCCGCTGTGTCACCCCGGCACTCAGCGGATAAACAGGCTCATAAAGAGGGATCTGCGCAGCCTCGTCAGGGGGCACCATGTGATCAGGATGCACGATCTGGGCGATGTTGTCGAAAATCTCAACCTTGCCCGACACGACACGCAGCTGGCCAAATGGCAACTGCCGGGTCAGATATTCGTCACGCCCGTGGAAAAACACCAGTTGAAACGTGGTTTGCGCATCGTGCACTTCAACCCGGTACGGCCGCCCGCGCGCCGTCGGCGCAATGTGGCGGCCCACCTCGACCTCTACGGTCACCACCTCGCCCGGCAAAGCGTCGCGCACGCTGGCCCGGCGGCGCCGGTCAATTCCGGAATGCGGCAGCGTGAACAACAAATCGCGCGGCCTCGCAATTCCGCCCTGATCGAGGATCTGCGCGGTTTTCGGGCCCACTCCGTCCAGCGTCGTCAGTTCAGAAAACAGAGGGAACAGGCTTTCAGGACGGGTGCTCATGTGCCCGCGATCAGCGCAAGCCAGCCGTCTTCGTCCAATGTTTCGATGCCCAGTTCCGCCGCCTTCTTCGCCTTCGATCCGGCCCCGGGCCCAGCAACCAGAAGATCGGTCTTGGCCGAAACGCTGCCCGCCACCTTAGCGCCCAGAGCCTCGGCGCGCGCCTTGGCCTCGGCGCGGGTCATCTTTTCGAGGGTGCCGGTAAAC
>JAACVA010000054.1:0-3789 GCA_009992615.1 Rhodobacterales bacterium | reverse complement strand
ATGGCGTATCCCCAAGGCAAAGATCATACGGTTCAGCGGGATGGTCCGTTTTTCGTCAATGGCGGCAAACAGATTTTCTGCGCTTTTGTCACCCCAGCCGTCGCGGTTCTTGAGCTGTTGCAGCCCGCTGCCAAAGCGATCCCGTAAGGTGAAAATATCGGACGGCTCTGTGATCCAGCCGTCCCGATAAAATTGTTCGATCTGTTTGGCGCCCAGCCCTTCGATATCGAACGCCCCGCGGCTGACGAAATGTTTAAGCTTTTCGACCGCCTGCGCAGGACAGATCAGCCCTCCGGAACACCGGCGCACGGCATCGCCAGGTTCGCGTGGCGCCGGCGAACCACATTCGGGGCAGATTTCGGGAAACATGAACACCGGCGCATCAGCGGCACGCCGGGCCAGATCGACATCGGCCACCTTGGGTATCACGTCACCGGCGCGATAGACCTGCACCCAGTCGCCGATGCGTATGTCCTTGCCACCTCGGATGGTGTCGCCCTTGGCGCCACGCCCTGCGATGTAATCCTCATTGTGCAAGGTCGCGTTCGATACCACCACCCCGCCCACCGTCACCGGCGCAAGGCGTGCCACAGGCGATAGCGCACCGGTGCGGCCCACCTGGATTTCAATGTTTTCCAATCGCGTCCAGGCCAGTTCGGCCGGAAACTTATGCGCAGTGGCCCAACGCGGCGTGGTCGAGCGAAAGCCCAGCCGCCGCTGCAAGGCCAGATCGTTCACCTTGTACACAACGCCGTCGATATCATAGCCCAGCGTCGCGCGGCGCTGTTCGATCAAGGCATAATGCACCAACAGCGCCTCGGGCCCTTCGCAAACAACCGTCAAGTCATTGATCGAAAACCCAAGCGCGCCAAGCCGCGCAATGGCGTCACCTTGGGTTTCCGCCAAGGGCGTGCTGACCTCACCCCAGGCATAGGCGAAAAACCGAAGCGGACGCGACCGGGTGATTGCACTGTCCAGCTGTCGCAACGATCCGGCGGCGGCGTTGCGCGGGTTGGCAAAGGTCTTGCCCCCCGCCGCCAGCTGCCGATCATTCAGCGCGGCAAAATCGTCATGCGACATATAAACCTCGCCGCGCACCTCAATGATTTCGGGTGCGCCTGCCAGGTGCATCGGAATGTCGTTGATCGTGCGTGCGTTGGCGGTAACATTCTCGCCCACCGCACCATCGCCGCGGGTCGCCGCATGCACAAGCCGCCCGTTTTCATACAGAAGCGACAGGGAAAGCCCATCAATCTTTGGCTCGGCTGTATAGGCCAGTGGCGACGAAGGGCCCAGCCCCAGATATTTGCGGATCGACTGATCGAATTCATCCACATCTTCGGAAGAAAACGCATTGCTGAGCGACAGCATGGCGACACGATGCGTAACCTTTGCAAACCCTTCGGACGGTGTGGCGCCAACTTGCTCTGTCGGGCTGTCGGCACGTTTGAGATAACCAAATCGCGCTTCGATCGAAACATTGCGCCGCTTCAGCGCGTCATAGTCAGCATCGGAAATATCAGGGGCATCGTCCCGATAATAGGCCGCGTTGGCATCGCTAAGAAGCTTGGCGAGATGCTCCAATTCCACCGCCGCCTCGGCCTCGGACAATGCTTCAACCGGGATTAGATTGCGCATCCGTCTCTCCGTCAGAACCACACCGGGTTGATATGGGCGGTTTTGGCCGGGGTAAAGTGCGGCGGATGTTATATTTGGATTGCGGGCGTTTCAGGCACCCAAGGCGATTGGCATACCGTTCGCCTTGGGCTCTGGATCACGCAGGACATAGCCTCGGCCCCAGACCGTTTCGATGTAGTTGTCGCCATCCGTCGCCTGCGACAGCTTTTTGCGCAGCTTGCAGATAAACACGTCTATGATCTTCAGCTCGGGTTCATCCATCCCGCCATAAAGATGGTTCAGGAACATCTCCTTGGTCAGGGTTGTCCCCTTGCGAAGCGACAAGAGTTCCAGCATTTGATATTCCTTGCCGGTCAGGTGTACTGTCTTGCCGTCAACTTCGACGGTCTTGCCGTCAAGATTGACGCAAATTTTTCCCGTCCTGATCATTGATTGGGCATGCCCTTTCGACCGGCGTATGATCGCATGGATGCGCGCGACCAGTTCTTCACGATGGAACGGCTTGGTCAGGTAATCATCGGCACCAAACCCGAACCCCTTGATCTTGTTGTCTGTATCGTCTTCGCCAGAGAGAATCAGAATGGGCGTATCAATACGCGCCAAACGGACCTGGCGCAGCACCTCGTGGCCGTTCATATCTGGCAGGTTCAGATCAAGAAGGATTAGATCATAGTCGTAAAGTTTGGCCAGATCGATACCCTCTTCCCCCATATCCGTCGAATAAACGTTAAGATTCGCGTGGGTCAGCATCAATTCGATACTGCGCGACGTGGTGGGGTCGTCTTCAACAAGCAAAATCCGCATCAATCTCTCCGCCGGTTCCCGAGTTGACCCCACCTTGGCCGCAAATGGTTAATCGCTGGTTACTCTCAATTCCGCTTACCATGTTCTCCTTAAAGTTGTCTATATTTTTGCAACCGCGTGGTTTTCAGGGCGGCCTCGCCATATTTGTCCACCGCCATGCGCCACGCGAGAAATTCCTCGGCCGTCAGGCCATAGGTTTGCAGCGCCTCCTCCTCGCTGATCAGCCCACCCAACACCGCGCGCACCACGGCCGCCTTGCGGCTCGCCACCCAGCGTTTGGTGTCGGGATTTGGCAAATCCGCCCGCGTCATCATCTGGCCCCCGGGCAGCCTGACGGCGCGTGGGCCGTCAACTTTCTTTAAAAACATGGTCTCACCCCTTTCATGCCCCCAAGTCAGACCGTAAAAGCGACGGCTTAATGGGGGGTGAAACCACATCTTGAGACTGCATCGAATTTTCCTATATTCGTCACATAGTTAGAGGGGCCCGCCATGGCACTTGATCTGCAACACCCGCTGAATTCCCTTGGTTTTGCCAAGCCGCCGTCACAAACCCGTGTGGTCGTGGCGATGTCGGGCGGCGTCGACAGTTCGGTCGTCGCGGCCGAACTGGCGGTCGCCGGCTATGATGTGGTGGGTGTGACCTTGCAGTTGTACGATCACGGCGCGGCCCTTGCAAAAAAGGGGGCCTGCTGCGCCGGGCGTGACATACACGATGCGCGCCGCGTGGCCGAAACCATGGGGTTTCCGCACTATGTGCTGGATTACGAAAACACATTCCGGGCCGCAGTGATCGACGAATTCGCCGACAGCTATCTGGCCGGCGCCACGCCTGTGCCCTGCATCCGGTGCAACGAGCGGGTGAAGTTCAAGGATCTTTTGGAAACCGCCCGCGATCTTGATGCCGATTGCATGGCCACCGGGCATTATATCCAGCGCAAGATGGGCCCGGCCAAGGCCGAACTGCACAGCGCGGTCGACGCCGCCAGGGATCAAAGCTATTTCCTGTTTTCCACAACCCAAGATCAGTTGAATTATCTGCGTTTTCCACTCGGCCATCTGGCCAGCAAGGCCGAAACCCGCGCCCTTGCCGCGAAACATGGATTGTCCGTGGCGGACAAACCCGACAGTCAGGACATCTGCTTCGTGCCGAACGGCAATTATGCCGCCGTGATCGAAAAGCTGCGCCCGGGCGCCGCCGATCCCGGACGCATCGTCGATATTGACGGCAACGATCTGGGCGAACACCGCGGCGTGATCCACTATACGGTGGGCCAACGGCGCGGCCTCGGCATTGGTGGCCTCGACGAACCGCTCTATGTCGTACGCCTCGATGTGGCGCGCAAAC
>JAACVA010000053.1 GCA_009992615.1 Rhodobacterales bacterium | reverse complement strand
TTCGATCACTTCGGTTCAAGCGATCTATGTGCCCGCCGACGACCTGACCGATCCGGCGCCCGCCACGTCCTTTGCGCACCTTGACGCCACCACGGTGCTGTCGCGTGCCATTTCCGAATTGGGCATTTATCCTGCGGTGGACCCGCTCGATTCAACCTCACGCATCCTTGACCCCGCCGTCGTTGGCGAGGAACATTACCAAGTGGCGCGTGACGTGCAGGGCATTCTTCAGCGGTACAAATCGTTGCAGGACATCATCGCCATCCTCGGGATGGACGAACTGAGCGAAGAAGACAAACTGACCGTCGCGCGGGCCCGCAAGATCCAGCGCTTCCTGAGCCAGCCGTTTGACGTGGCGAAAGTGTTCACCGGGTCGGACGGCAAGCAGGTTCCGCTTGAAGAAACCATAAAGTCGTTCAAAGCGGTGGTCGCCGGTGAATATGACCATCTGCCCGAAGGTGCGTTCTATATGGTCGGTGGCATCGAGGACGTGATCGCCAAGGCCCAGAAAATGGCCGCGGACGCCGCGTAAGATAGTGCGGCGCGCCTGCTGGGGCGCGCCGATCCAGCCTGAACAGGAGCCGACATGGCCGACACGATGCATTTTTCTCTCGTCAGCCCCGAGCGCAGCCTGGCCGCCATGCAGGTCACCGAGGTGCAGATCCCCGGTGCCGAGGGTGATCTGACGGCAATGCCGGCGCATGCGCCGACAATCACCACCCTGCGCCCCGGCCTGTTGCGGGCGTCCGGCCCGGAGGGTGTCAGTGAATATTTGGTAACCGGGGGCTTTGCCGAAATCGGTGCCGAGGGCGTGACTGTCCTGGCCGAACGGGCGATGCCGCGCGGCGATGTCACCCAGAAAGATTTCGACGCATTGCTGGCAGAAGCCGCCGAATTGTATGAAAAAGCAAAGGCAACTTTCGTCAATCAACCCGGTCCGGTGGATGACGCCGCCAAACTTTTGGCTGACATGGTGGCCGTCGGCACCCATATCGGGCTGTCGAGCAAGTCTTGATCGCCGGACCCGAGCGGATTTGTTGTTGCGGATGGCTCCGGTAACGTACCGGGGCTATTTTTTTGCCTGTTTGCGGCATTACATCCGCCAGCATAAGGGACACGGGATGCGGCGTTTCGATATGCGGGTTCTGGGCATCCTCCAAGGCTCGGTTGTATTGTTTTCAGACTACAAGGACAATGGCCAGATGTGGGCGGGCGAGGGCGATCGGGAAATGCAGCGTGAGGTGCTTTTTTCCGAACCGTTCCGTGAACCGCCAGTGGTGCAGGTATCAATGTCGATGTTTGACATTGACCAAAAGACCAACCCACGCGCCGATCTGTCGTTCAACCGCGTCACCTGTGGTGGATTCTGGATCGCCTTCCGCACCTGGGGCGATACCCGGGTGGCGCGGATTCGCGCCGATTGGATGGCTCTTGGGCCGGTTCAAGACGATGATGACTGGCAGGTGGATTGACGTCAGTCCGCCTTTGCGCATCGGGGTTTGTTTTCGGCGGCAAGAAAAGCCCGGCTTCAGTGCAGCTCTGCGACGGGGATGATCGGAAAGAACCGCCTGCCCGACCACAGGCCGAACCAGTCTGCGCCGTTGTGGCGGGCCGGTTCCCCAAGATCGACAAGCCGGTAGAAACTTTTGCGATCTATCAGCGCCTCCATACCGCCGCGCACCATGACATAGGGCGAAGGTTCGCCATTGTCGGGGTTGCGCTGCACACGGATCGGATGATCCGCGCCTGCTGTCATGCTGTCTGCAACATTGGTGTGGAAGGTGATGTTTTGATCCGGGCCGGTGCCGGCCACGTCGAAATCGACGGCGACGAAGGGCGCATCGTCCACGGTGATTCCCACCTTCTCGACAGGGGTGACGAGGAAATATTGATCGCCTTCCCGCTTCAGAATGGTTGAAAACAGCCGTACCAGCGGTTTGCGGCCTATCGGCGTACCCAGATAGAACCAGGTGCCGTCGCGCGCGATACGGATGTCGAGATCGCCGCAAAACGGTGGGTTCCAAAGGTGAACCGGCGGCAACCCGCCTTTCGATGCGGCACGGGCACTGGCGGCCAGCCCTTCGGCGGTGGGTTTCACGATGTTTTGTCCCAGTGTTGCTTTTGCCATTTGTCGTTCCCGCCATAGTTCTATCTGATAGACATATAAGCACCGCAGGAGGGATGTCATGGCCGAGGCTGACGCGCTGATCGCTGAGATCGAAGTTTTGGGCGAAAAGCTGGGTCTGGCAAAGGCCAGCATCACCCGGCGGTTCATCGGGCAGGAAGGCGTTGTCGATCTTGTGCTGTCGGCGCTGCTGTGTGGCGGGCATGGGTTGTTGATCGGGCTGCCCGGTCTGGGCAAGACGCGGCTGGTCGACACGCTGAGCACTGTGATGGGTCTGAATGGCGCGCGGGTGCAATTCACCCCCGATCTGATGCCGGCAGATATTCTGGGATCTGAGGTTCTGGAAACTGCGCCAGACGGGTCACGGGCGTTTCGTTTTATCGAGGGGCCGATCTTTTGCCAGCTTTTGCTGGCCGATGAGATCAACCGCGCCAGCCCGCGCACCCAGTCGGCGCTGTTGCAGGCGATGCAGGAAAACTCGGTCACGGTGGCCGGTCAGCCCCATGCCTTGGGCGTGCCGTTTCATGTTCTGGCCACCCAGAACCCGATCGAGCAGGAAGGCACCTATCCTCTTCCCGAGGCGCAGTTGGACCGGTTTCTGGTGCAGATTGACGTTCCCTATCCCAACCGTGCGACCGAGCGTGACATCCTGATTGCCACTACGGGTGTGCAAGAAGAGCAATCAACCAATGTTTTTTCGGCGGCCGAACTGCTGTCCGCACAGAGGTTGCTGCGCCGGATGCCGGTGGGCGAGGCGGTGGTCGAAACAATTCTCGATCTGGTGCGCGCCTGTCGTCCGGGCGATGACACGGCGTCGGATGCGGTGAAGGCATCCGTGGGGTGGGGCCCCGGCCCGCGGGCGGCACAGGCGCTGATGCTGACGGTGCGCGCACGGGCTTTGCTGGATGGGCGGCTTGCGCCTTCGGTTGAAGATGTGGCGGCCATGGCGGCGCCGGTTCTGAGCCACCGCATGGCGCTGACCTTTGCGGCGCGGGCGCGGGGGGAAAGTCTGCCACAGGTGATTTCGCGCGTGGTCGCCCAGATCACCCGGATTGAGGCCGCTGCATGAGCATTGCCGCCGATCTGCGCGCCAATGCCGAGGTTGTGGCGGCCCCGCTGCCCGCTTTGTTGGCGGATGCGCAGCATCTGGCACAGTCGGTTCTGTTGGGTGCGCACGGGCGGCGGCGGGCCGGGATGGGCGATGAGTTCTGGCAATATCGCCCCGCCTTGCCGGGCGATGAGGCGCGGATGATTGATTGGCGCCGGTCGGGCCGCAGCGATGCGCATTTCGTGCAGGAAAAGGAATGGCAGGCCGCGCAGTCGGTTCTTCTTTGGGTGGATGGCGCGCGCAGCATGGATTTTGCGTCGGACAAGGCGCTGCCCACCAAGGCGGCGCGCGCGCGGCTGTTGGCGATGGCGGTGGCGATCCTGCTGGTGCGGGGCGGCGAGCGGGTGGGCCTGTCCGGCGTTGGTCTGCCGCCGCGGTCTGGGCCAGTGCAACTGTTGCGTCTGGCTGTGGCTCTGTCGGACGTGTCCGAGGCGCCGGAGTATGGCGCGCCCGAAACGCGTGGGATGCTGCCCCGATCGCGCGCGCTGTTCGTTTCGGATTTTTTGGGCGATCCGGCACCGGTAACGGCGGCACTGACCAAAGCGGCGGACCGGGGTGTCAAGGGCGCGATCCTGCATGTGCTGGACCCGCAGGAAGAGGCGTTTCCCTTTGACGGGCGCACGATATTCGAATCGATGGGCGGGTCGGTGCGCCACGAGACGTTGAAGGCGGGTGATCTGCGTGATCGCTATCTGCATCGGCTGGCGGAACGCAAGGCGCTGCTTTCCGATCTGGCGCGCGCCACCGGCTGGCAATACCACTGCCATCACACGGGGCAGAGCGCGGCGTCGGCGCTGTTATGGCTGTTTGGCGCGTTGGAGCATGACCACTGATGTTCACCCTTGCCGGTATAGGTTTCACCGCCCCTTGGCTGCTGCTGGGCCTTGCTGCGTTGCCGATCCTGTGGATTTTGCTGCGCGCCGTGCCGCCTGCGCCGATCCGCCGCCGGTTTCCCGGTGTGGCGCTGTTGCTGGGGTTGAAGGACGCCGACCAACAGAGCGACAAGACGCCGTGGTGGTTGTTATTGCTGCGCACTTTGGCGGTGGCGGCGGTGATCCTCGGCTTTGCCGGCCCTGTGCTGAACCCGGACGACAGGCAGCCGGGAACCGGGCCGATGCTGGTGGCGGTTGATGGCACCTGGGCCGATGCCCGCGACTGGCCGCGGCGGCTGGATCGTATTGGCGTGGCGCTGGATGAGGCGTCGCGCGGCGGTCGTGCGGTGGCCATCGTCACGCTGACCGATCTGCCGCCGCCTGATCAGGGGGGCGATTTGCCGTTTCAGGCCGCCGATGCCTGGGCCACGCGCCTGGCAAACCTGACGCCCCGGCCCTGGCCCGTTGCGGCCTCGGCGGTGTTGGAATGGGCCGACAGTCTGGCTGGCGGTTTTGAGACGCTGTGGTTGTCCGACGGGTTGGATCACCCTTGGCGCGCCGATGTTCTGGCGGCGTTCGAGGCGCACGGCCCGGTGCGGGTGTTCGAAAGCCCGCGCCCGGTGCTGGCCCTGCGCCCCGCGCGGTTCGAAGATGGTGCGATTGCCTTGTCGGCGCTGCGGGCGGTCG
>JAACVA010000052.1 GCA_009992615.1 Rhodobacterales bacterium | reverse complement strand
CGGCATTCTTCTGTTCATTGGGCCGGTTTGCCATGTATCGAAAGCGGTGATCGGGTTGCTCCGGGCGAGTCTTCGCACTCGTCGAAACCAGTGCGGAACGAGGACTTCGCAGAGTAGCCATGGGTCTTGCGCGTCAGCTTGCCTGGCGTGAGGTTGTCAGCCCGCACCGTGACGTGGCGAGCGGCCGCTATCAGCAGACGAAATTCGCCGCAGACCTCTGGCAGGTACATATCGGCGAGGGCGTCGACAAATACAGAAAGCCGGTTGAATTCTTCCACCGGATATTCCTGACCGACAGCCTCCAACTCTTGCTGGTGAGTGGCTGACAAACGGAGGCGTCGAAGCCATCAATGGCTTTATCCAGGCCACCAAAGCACGGGCCCGCGGCCACTGAACGCTTCGCAACGTCAGCAACATGGCCTTCCGCGTCGCCGGCCAGCTCAGGCGCCTGCCAGCGTCCCCCCCACGATACAACATGTCGTGCTGTCATCCGATGACAGGAAATGCAGCCCACCCACATAAAACGCGAAATAGCCACATTCTTTGCCACATTCTTTGCCAGATGCACCCTGATCATCGTCTCTTTCATCTCGCCGCCATCGCGCGCCAGCGACTGTTCGATCCCGAGGGTCCGGATGCCGACGGTCCTAATCCTCCAGCGTCAGGGTGATCCTGTCCCCCGCGAACCAACTGCGCCCGAATTCGACCGGAACACCCTCGGGATCGACATTCAAGCTGGTGGTTTTCAGCAGCGGATCGCCTTCGCGCACCTGCAACACCACCGCCTGCGTGGCCGTGGCCAGCACCGCCGATACACGGGTCGAGGCGCGGGTATAGTCGCTTATCCCGACGGCCTTCAGCGCATGTGTGACCCCAAGCCCTTCGGCCAGCGCGGCGTCCAGCCCCGGCAGGCGTTCGAGTGGAAAGATCGACTCGGACACGCTCATCGGCTGCCCGTCCGCAAAGCTGCGGCCATGGCTGGCGAGGATCTGCGCCCCCTGCGCCACGTCCAGCAGGGCGGCCTCTTCGGCTGTCGCGGCACGCGCTTCCATGCCCAGCACCTCGCGCCCCGGATTGCGGCCCGCGCGGCGCAGGTTTTCGGTAAACCGCACGCGTTTGCCAAGCGGATAGTCCGCCGGGCGCGCCGCGACAAAAGCTCCGGCGCCGCGTCGCGTGCGCACCAGGCCTTCCTGCACCAGCGCGGCCAGGGCATGGCGCACGGTATGGCGGTTCACGCCGTGACGGTCGGACATTTGCGCCTCGGTCGGCAGCTTGTCACCGGGTGCGTAGCGGCCTTCGGCGATGTCCTGTCGGAGCAAGTGGGCGATTGCGGCCCAGAGCGGCGTGTAACCCAAATTTCATATTTCTCCTCTAGCCCACAGCCGGGGATTATGGCATGGTTTGTATAGTTGTCTACTATCGGCGAAAGTTGTCTGAATGAAAGACGGAATCGAACCGGAATTGGCGCGCAAAGCCTGGCTGGGCCTGTTGGCGCGATCACCCGCGACGCGCGTCACGGGCTTGATGGCGGATCGTCCTGCCTTTGACTGGCTGCGCGCCCCCGAGGTTGGCAGCACCATGGTCCGCGGCCGGGCGGGCGGCACCGGCACCCCTTTCAATCTCGGGGAAATCACCGTGACGCGCTGTGCCCTGCGCCTGCCTTGTGGCACGGTCGGGCACGCATATGTGCAGGGCCGCGACAGGAACCATGCCGAAGCCGCCGCACTGGTCGATGCGCTGATGCAGACTGATGCAGCCCCGCGCATCCGCGCCGCAGTGCTGGAGCCGCTGGAGCAAGAGGCCGGCACCCGCCGCCAGCACCGTGCGGCCAAGGCCGCCGCGACCCGTGTCGAATTCTTCACCATGGTCCGGGGAGAGGACAGATGACCGCATTGATCGGCGGTTTCACCACACCCGCCACGCATTCTGCCCATGCCTTCCGCGGCGTGATGACCGCCATGGCCCGCCCCGGCACCATCGAGACGTTGCATGGCGCCATGCCGCCTGCCCCGCTCTCCCCTGCCGCCGGGGCCGTCCTGCTGACGCTGTGCGATGCGGACACGCCGCTTTATCTTGCCGGTGATACGGATACGACGGATGTACGCGCCTGGGTCGCCTTCCACACCGGCGCGCCCCTGACCGGGCCTGAAACCTGTGCATTTGCGCTGGGGCGATGGGACGCGCTGCTGCCGCTGTCCCGGTTTTCCATAGGGACGGCCGAGTATCCCGACCGCTCGGCCACGTTGATCGTCGAAACCGACAGGCTTGAGGCCGCGGGCGCAACCCTGACCGGCCCGGGCATCTGCACAACTGCGGCATTGTCCCTGCCCGGAACAGGCGATTTTCGCGATAATCACGCGCGCTTTCCGCTGGGGCTGGATTTCCTGTTCACCTGTGGAGGCCGCGTCGCCGCCCTGCCCCGGTCCACATCCATAAGCGCGCCGAAGGACTGCTGATGTATGTCGCCGTCAAGGGTGGCGAACGTGCCATCGAGAATGCCCACGCCTGGCTGGCCGAGGAACGGCGTGGCGATCCTGGCATCGCGGCGCTTACGCTGGAACAGATCCGCGAACAGCTCAGCCTGGCCGTAAACCGGGTCATGGCCGAGGGGTCGCTCTACGATCCCGACCTCGCCGCGCTGGCGATCAAGCAGGCGCGGGGCGACCTGATCGAGGCGATTTTTCTCATTCGCGCCTATCGCACCACCCTGCCCCGCTTCGGCGGTTCCGTCCCGGTCGATACCGCGCGCATGAATTGTATGCGGCGCATCTCGGCCACGTTCAAGGATTTGCCTGGCGGGCAGGTGCTGGGCCCGACCTTCGACTATACCCACCGCCTGCTGGATTTCAAACTTGCCGCCGATGGCCAAGCGCCAAAGGCCCCGACCCGCGAGGCCGCGCCATCGCACGTTCCCCACGTGACAGAATTCCTAAACCGAGAGGGGCTGATCGAAGAGGCGCCGGCCGATGACACCCCGCCACCGGATCTGACCCGCGCGCCGCTGGAACTGCCCGCCTCACGCGCGCTGCGGCTTCAAGCGCTGGCCCGCGCTGACGAGGGCTTTACCCTCGGGATGGCCTATTCGACACAGCGCGGTTACGCCCGCAACCACGCCTTTGTCGGCGAACTGCGCATCGGCACCGTGCCGGTCGAAATGGATATCCCCGAACTGGGATTCTCAATCGAGATCGGCGAGATCGAGGTGACGGAATGCGAGACGGTGAACCAGTTCAAAGGCTCGAAGACCGAGCCGCCGCAATTCACCCGCGGCTATGGGCTGGTGTTCGGACAGACCGAACGCAAGGCAATTTCCATGGCATTGGTGGACCGGGCGCTGCGCTGGGAGGAACTGGGCGAGGACAACCAGGGCGCCCCGGCGCAGGATGCGGAATTTGTCCTCTATCATGGTGACAACATCCAGGCGACGGGCTTTCTCGAACATATCAAGCTGCCGCATTATGTAGACTTTCAGTCCGAACTGGAACTGGTGCGCAAGCTGCGCCGCGAGGCCGGCGCGGACACCGCAGGGGATGTCGCCGAATGACCGCCACCGTCTTTGATACCGGAAATTCGCTTGTGCGCCGGAAACCGGCACAAAGGGGGGTGCGGTGACCGATCACGCCTACAACTTCGCCTATCTGGACGAACAGACCAAGCGGATGATCCGCCGTGCCATCCTCAAGGGGCTGGCCATTCCCGGTTACCAGGTGCCCTTTGCCAGCCGCGAGATGCCGATGCCCTATGGCTGGGGCACCGGGGGTGTGCAGGTCTCGGCGGCAATCCTGACCCCCGAGGACCGTTTCAAGGTCATCGACCAAGGCGCCGACGACACCACGAACGCCGTATCCATCCGCAGCTTCTTCGAACGGACTGCGGGGGTGGCGACCACGACAAGGACCAAAGAAGCGACGGTGATCCAGACCCGTCACCGCATCCCGGAGGACCCGCTGTCCGAAGGACAGATCCTTGTGTACCAGGTGCCGATCCCGGAACCCCTGCGCTTTCTCGAACCGCGCGAGACCGAGACGCGCAAGATGCACGCGCTTCAGGAATACGGCCTGATGCATGTGAAGCTTTACGAGGACATCGCACGGCACGGCCATATCGCCACCGCCTATGCCTACCCGGTGAAGGTCGAGGGGCGCTACGTCATGGATCCATCGCCGATTCCAAAGTTCGACAATCCCAAAATGTCGGGTTGCCCCGCCATCCAGCTTTTCGGCGCGGGCCGCGAACAGCGCATCTACGCGCTGCCGCCCTACACCCGGGTGGTCAGCCTGGATTTCGAGGATCACCCATTCGAGGCCAGCAAAGCCGACCACGCCTGCGGCCTGTGCGATGCAACCGACAGCTATCTCGACGAGGTCATCGTGGATGACACCGGCACCCGCGTGTTCGTCTGTTCGGACACCGACTATTGCGAGGGACGACAGGCGCAAGGGTTTCGCGGAAAGGATACGGCGTGAGCAGACATGTCCACTTTCTGACCGATGCGGAGATGGTGATCGACCCAACCGTGCCCACACCAAAGTGGGGCCTGAAGGCGTCGGGACAGAACCGGTACATGATGTGCGAGCGCGCCACACCGATAGCGTCGGTTCGCGGCCGGGAATATGCAACCGCGGCGCAGGCCCGCATCGTCGCAGCCCCCCGTGCCGACGCGAGCGAAGCGCAGAAATGCGACGTCGCGATCCTGC
This sequence comes from Rhodobacterales bacterium, assembly GCA_009992615.1. Lineage (GTDB taxonomy): Bacteria > Pseudomonadota > Alphaproteobacteria > Rhodobacterales > Rhodobacteraceae > Oceaniglobus. The sequence goes on along the minus strand of JAACVA010000052.1, from coordinate 414 downwards.
CGCATGGCGGGATCGGCATTTTGCTCGGGTGCTTTCCCAGAGGCAGAGCCATCACCCAAAACGAAGGGCAGCCACATCCGAAAGCTGGCGGCTGGTTCGCCTTTGATCGTCGACCATTTTCGGCCCCGACAGACTGGAATGCAATATGACCCCGCTTCTCTCGGTCAAGGGCGTCACCAAGCGCTATGGAGCGCATATAGGCTGTACCGATGTGTCCTTCGATCTCTACCCCGGAGAGGTCATGGGCATCGTCGGCGAATCCGGTTCCGGCAAATCGACGCTGCTCAATTGCATGGCCGGGCATCTGGCGCCGGACAGCGGTGCCGTGGTCTTCGACACCCGCGCCGAGGGCCCACGCGACACCGTCACGATGAGCGAACCCGAACGCCGGATGCTGGGCCGGACCGATTGGGC
>JAACVA010000160.1 GCA_009992615.1 Rhodobacterales bacterium | reverse complement strand
CCACCTGCCGGTCCAGCCGGGCCATGACATCGTTCAGCGGGCTCAGCATCAAGGCCACCTCGCGCGGCACCGACAGATCCAGTGGCGTCAGATCGGTGGGGTCGCGCCGGGCCAGCGCCGCCCCGATCCGCGGCAGTGGCATGAGCGCCGAGCGGACCGCCAGCCAGGCGAACAGCGCCATCACCGCCCCCGCCCCGCCCAGCACCGCCAAGGCGTTTTGGGCGATGTCGCGCGTCAGATCGCGCCGCGCCCGCAGGGTTTGCCCGACGATGACCCGCACCGAGCCGGAAAAGCTGCGCTCGGCAAACCGCCGGGTCAGGGCGACGAACCGGGCCGGTTCCGCACCCATGGTGCCGTCATACAGCACTGTCTCGCCGCTTTCGCGGGGCAGGGACGCGGCGTCGCTGCCGGTCAGTGTAGAATTGTTCGGCCCGATCACGCGATAGCGAATCCGGTCGTCAGGGGCCAGGGCCAGAAGATCGAAGGTGGCCATGGGAATGTCCACTAGAACGGCACCGTCGCGGACCGTGATCGAGGCGGCGATGTTGCCCGCCGCCCCCAGCAGCAGCCGGTCGAAACTGTCGCGCGCCGCCTGCCGTCCATAGGCCAGCGCCGTGACCAGCACGACCACACCCCCGACCAGCAGCACCGCCGCCATGGCCAGCGCCACCCGCGTCTTCAGCGATACCGTGGGCCAGCGCGGATACTCAACCATCCGGCGCCTCGTCCATCCGATAGCCAAGGCCGCGGTGGGTTTCGATCGCCACGCCACTGCCCATCAGCTTCTTGCGCAGACGGGCGATGTACAGCTCCACGGCGTTCACGCCCACCTCGGACTCCTCGAACGAGAACAGCCCGTCGAACAGCCGTTCCTTGCCGACGATCTGGCCGCGATGGGCCATCAGCATGTGCAGCAGCGTCATCTCGCGCCGGGTCATCGCCAGATTGGCGCCCTCGACCCGGGCGGTGCGCCCGGCCGGGTCGAATTCCAGCCTGCCAAGGTGCAGCGCCGCCTCGGCCCGCCCGGTTTCACGCCGCACCAAGGCGCGCACCCGCGCCTCGAGTTCGCGCAGATCGAAGGGCTTCACCAGATAGCCGTCGGCGCCCCGGTCCAGCGCATCGACGCGGGCGGTGATGGCGAACTGTGCGGTCAGCATCAGCACCGGCGTGCGGTCGCCGCGCCGCCGCAAGGCCTGAAGGAAATCGCACCCGTCACCGTCAGGCAGGTTGATGTCCAGGATCATACAGTCATAGGCCTGCACGGCGACATGGGCCCGGGCGCCCGCCAGATCGGGTGCAATATCGCAGGCAAAGCCGCCGCGGCCCAGGCTGGCTGCGATCGCCTCGGCGACATCGGCAGTATCTTCGATCAGCAGCACGCGCATTCGGTTTCCCCTCACCCGCCACGCTAGCGCCCAACAACCGGGCAGGAAAGAGATGACAGGTTGGTGACAGGTTTGTTGTCTAGAGTGTGGTTCAAGGGTCGGCCCCCGAATCCGGCCCGCTTGAAGTGGAGGAGACCACCATGACCATCATCGCCATCCGGCGCGGCCTTGCGGCTGCCGCTCTCATCGCCTGTGCGCCCCTTGCTGCCCTGGCCCAGGATTTCACCCCCGACAAACCCGAATGCATTGCCCCTGCCAACCCCGGCGGCGGCTGGGATTTTACCTGTCGCCAGGTCGGCAAGTCGCTGCAGGATCTGGGGTTGATCCCGTCCACCATGCAGGTCGTCAACCTGTCGGGCGGCGGCGGCGGTGTCGCCTTCGCCGAAGTCGTGAACAAGCGCAATGACAACAACGACCTGATCGTGGCCGCCTCGTCTGCCACTTCGACGCGGCTGGCGCAGAACGCCTTTCCCGGCAATACCATGAACCAGGTCCGCTGGCTGGCTTCGGTCGGCGCCGATTACGGCGTGATCGCCGTGGCCAAGGACAGTCCGGTGAACACGCTTCCCGAATTGCTGGGCATGATGAAGAATGACCCCACCTCGATCGCCATCGGCGGCGGCTCGGCCGTGGGCGGCTGGGACCACCTGAAGGTGCTGATTGCCGCTCAGGAAGCCGGGATCACCGACGTGCGCGGCGTCAAATACATCGCCTTCGCGGGCGGTGGCGAGGCGGTGACGCAGCTTCTGGCCGGATCGTTGCAGGCCTTCACCGGCGATTTGTCCGAAGCCCGCGGTTTCGTCGAATCCGGTGACATCAAGGTGCTGGCGGTGCTGGCGCCCGAGCGTCTGGGCGGCGAATTCGCCGGCATGCCCACGGCACGCGAACAGGGCATCGACGCGATTGGCGCCAACTGGCGCGGTTTCTACGCCCCCGGCGGCATGTCCGACGCGGCCTATGATTATTGGGTCGGTGCCATCGGCGCGCTTTACGCCTCGGACGAGTGGAAGCAGACCATGGAAACCAACGGTCTGGCCCCGTTGGACCTGCAGGGTGCCGAATTCGAGGCTTTCGTGAAGGATTCGGTCGACAGCATCAGCGCGCTGTCCAAGGAAATCGGCATTATCCAGTAATGCCGGATCAGGGCCCGCGCTGTCACCGGCGCGGGCCCTTTCCATTTCCCGGGAGGACACCATGAGCGACCGCATCTTCGGCGGAATCGGCCTTCTGTTGGCGCTGATCTATGCCTGGCAGGCCACCATCATTCAGGAAAGCTTCCTGTCTGATGCGGTGGGGCCCAAGACCTTTCCACTGATCATCGCCTGCATTCTGGCGTTGGCCTCGGTCTATTTCCTGCTCAAGCCCGACCCTGAGCCGACCTGGCCTTCCTATGGTCGGTTGGCCGAGATCTTCTTCGCTGCGCTGGTGATGTTGGCTTATGCCGAGCTGTTGCCGGTGCTGGGGTTCCTGATCGCCACCGCACTGGCCTCCGGTTACCTGACCTGGCGTCTGGGCACGCCGCCGCTGCAAAGCGTGGTCGTGGGCGTCGGCACCTCGGTCGGCATTTATATCGTGTTCAAACTGATCCTCGGGCTTTCGCTGGCCTCGGGGATCCTGGGTTTCTGAGGTCGCATCATGGAAACACTGTCCAACCTTGCCGACGGTTTCGCTGTCGCGCTGACGTTCCAGAACATTGCGCTGGCCCTTGCGGGGTGCTTTCTGGGCACCATCATGGGGGCGTTGCCGGGCCTCGGGCCCAGCAACGGCGTGGCGATCCTGATCCCGCTGGCCTTCACCCTTGGCCTTGGCGCCACACCGGCACTGATCCTGCTGACCTCGGTCTATTACGGGGCGATGTATGGCGGGCGGATATCGTCGATCCTGCTGAACATTCCCGGTGACGAACCGGCGATGATGACCTGTCTCGATGGCTATCCCATGGCCCAGCAAGGCCGCGCCGGCGAAGCACTGGCGCTGTCGGGTGTTGCGTCCTTTGTCGGCGCCTTTTTCGCCACCTGGGGGCTGGTCCTGCTGGCGCCGCAGTTGGTGAAGGTGGCGCTGTTGTTCGGGCCGGCGGAATATTTCGCGCTGTTCACCCTGGCCTTTGCCACATTGGGCGGGATCAGTGCCACAAACCAGGCGAAATCGGCCTTTGCCGCCGCCCTTGGCCTGGGCCTTGCCATGATCGGGGTCGACACCCAGACAGGCGTGCCGCGCTTTACCTTCGGTGAGGTGCATCTTTATGACGGGATCGATTTCCTTGTCGCCATCGTCGGGTTGTTCGCCCTGTCCGAGGTGTTCATCTTTCTGGAACACCGCAGATCCGCCGCCGAGGAAGCGGCCAAGCCGAAGATCGAGATCGGCCGCATCACCCCGTCGTGGAAAATGCTGCGCTATTGCACGCCGACGATGCTGCGCACCACGGTTCTGGGCTTTATCGCCGGGGTGCTGCCGGGGGCGGGCGCGTCGCTGGGATCGTTCATCTCGTATTCCATGGAGAAAAAGCTGGTCGATCCCGAGGGCAAGACCTTTGGCAAGGGCGACCCGCGCGGCGTCGCGGCCCCCGAGGCCGGCAATAACGCCGCCGCCGGGGGTGCGCTGGTGCCGATGCTGGCGCTTGGCGTGCCGGGGTCGGGAACCACAGCGGTGCTGCTTGCGGTGCTTCTGAGCCTGAACATCACCCCCGGGCCGCTGCTGTTCACCCAGAACCCCGATGTGGTCTGGGGGCTGATCGCGGCGCTGTTCATCGGCAATTTCATGCTTTTGGCGATGAACATCCCGATGGTGGGCCTGTTCACCCGGGTGCTGATGGTGCCGCCGCGCATCCTGATGCCGGTGGTCGCGATGATCTCGTTCGTCGGAATATACGGCATCTCTGGGTCCAGCTTCGATCTGATGGTGATGGTCGGCTTCGGGATCATGGGCTGGGTGCTGCGCAAGATGGACGTGCCGCTGGTGCCGGTGATCCTGGGCACTTTGTTGGGCAACGAGATGGAGGTGAACATGCGCCGCGCCGTCACCATCGCCGATGGCGACTATTCCGTCCTGATCGGCTCGCCCCTCACCATCGTGCTGTGGAGCGTTGCGATCATCGGCTTCATCCTGCCGATCTTCGTGGGCGGCGTGGTCAAGCGCAAGATGCGCACCGCCCGCGACAAGGAAGCGTCGCAGACCGACTGACGCCCCCGAAACAATCATCTCGCGCGGCAGGCAAGCATCAGGCGTCTTCCCGACAAGCGCCCGCAGGTTTCATCATATCGCCGATCATCGCTGAAATCTGTGGTCACGCTGGCGTGGGCACCGATTTGCTGAAACCGCCAGGGCGGTTTGCGGCATGGCGGTATTTTGCACATATGAAATGCCCAAGCTTTTTCAGTCTTGATGACATCGAAGATCTGCACGATCATTCTGGGCTGGCCAACGCGACATCGGAAGACGATCTGTGGTGTCGAAAGCCACGTCACTGCATGGCCACGCCTACTTCGGCGCCTGGCGGAGCAACGACCCGCTTGCGCGCGTCGCGGGTTTGCAGGGCACTATCGATATGCCAGTTCATAAGAACGGTCATCAATTCTTGCTTCACGTCGGCTGCGGCCGGATCGTCCCAAAGGTTGACGATCTCCCCGGGATCTGCGGTCAAGTCGAACAGCTGTCCGTAATTCGCGCCCTGGAAATGCACCATTTTATGCGTCGGCGAACCAACCATGGTGAGAAACTGTCAATGTGCATTGAAAAGTGACCCGGTGTGATCATCTGAAACTGAC
>JAACVA010000159.1 GCA_009992615.1 Rhodobacterales bacterium | reverse complement strand
CATGTGATTGACAGTTTTTCGAAATCGGTGCAGTTGGGTATGGGCCTTGAGGCGTCGGGGCGGTTGTCGCGCGCGTCGATGGACCGGACAATCCAGGCGCTGCGCATCTGTGCGAAAAAGCTGAAAAAGCACCGCGTCGAACGGATGCGTCTTGTCGCAACCGAGGCGTGCCGCCGCGCCACCAACGGGGCGCATTTCATGTCAATGGTGCGGCGCGAAACCGGGCTGGCGCTTGAAATCATCGCCCCCGAGGAAGAGGCGCGGCTTGCTGTCATTTCCTGTGCGCCGCTGGTCAGCACCAAGACCGAACAGCTGTTGGTGGTGGACATCGGCGGCGGCTCGACCGAGCTTGTCTGGATCGACCTGACCCGCGTGCCCAAGATCGAGCGGCCCAAGGCGATCATGCGGCTGCATTCCGGTTTCCTGCCCGATCAGGCATCGCCCTTTGCGGCGGCACGGGTCGTGGACTGGATCTCGGTGCCGCTGGGCGTGGCCACGTTGCGCGACCAGTTCGACGATGTGAAAAGCGACACCGCGCGCTTTGCGCTGATGAGTTGGTTTTTCGAGGAAAACCTCGCCAATTTCGCCCCCTACGCCGAGGAACAAGCGATCGAGCGGTTTCAGATTATCGGAACATCGGGCACCGTCACCACCGTGGCGGCGTCGCATCTGGGTCTGAAACGATATGACCGCAATCGGGTGGATGGGCTGCGCATGACCAGCGATCAGATCGACAAGGTGATCCGCGAATATCTGACCCTGGGCCCGGAAGGGCGGCGCACCGATCCGCGCATCGGGCGCGACCGGCACGCGCTGATCATGTCGGGCGCAGCGATCTTGCAGGCGCTGCTGCGGGTTTGGCCGACCAACCGTCTGTCGGTGGCCGACCGGGGGCTGCGCGAAGGGCTGCTTTATGCCCAGATGTCGGCCGACGGGGTGCTTGAGACCGGGCCATATTGACCTGGGCCATATTGAACCGGGCGTGGGGACCGGTTCAGTTTTCCCACCACCAGATGTCGGGTTGAAGCCCCTGCCAGTCGCCATAGGCGGGGATTGTTTCGGGGTATTTCAACTGTTTGGCATGGGCCAGATAGGACACCGGGTTGTACCAGATCGGAATGACATAGCGCCCCGCCGTCAGTACCCTGTCCAGCGCCCTTGTGGCGGTGATGAATCCGTCACGATCAGGGGCGTTCAGCATGGCGTCGATCATCGCCTCGGCGGCGGGGCTTTTCATGCCCATCCAGTTGCGCGATCCTTCGGTTTCGGCGGCCTCTGACCCCCAGTACAGCATCTGTTCGTTGCCGGGGCTCAGCGACAGACCGCGCACATAATAGGCCATGTCAAAGTCAAACCGGGTCGTACGTTCCTGGTATTGCGCCCCGTCTACGGCGGTGACCTTGGGGGTGATGCCCATGCGACGCAGCGCCGAAGAATAGAGATCAACAATCTGTTGCGGCTCATTGGCGCCCTGGTTCAGCAGGATTTCAAAGGTAAACGGCTGTCCGGTGGCGTTTTTCATAACGCCTTGCTGAATCGTCCAGCCCGCCTCGGCCATCAGATCAATCGCAGCGGCGATGTTTCGGCGGTTGCGTTCTGACCCATCGCCCTCGGGCAGGGCGTAACCCTCGATCGTGCCGGGCAGCAGGCTGTCGGAGAAGGGACGCAGCAGCGCAGCTTCGGCATCGGCGGCCGCGCCCGGTTTCAGGCCCAGAACCGAATTCGAGAAATACGAAGTGATCCGCGGATTGACCCCGCCGTTCAGCGTCTGGTTGATGAATTTGAAGTTGAACGCCTGAATCATCGCCTCGCGCACCCGCCAATCGGCAAAGGCCGGATTGCGGGTGTTCATCACCAGCCCCTGAATGCCGCTGGGCCTCTGGTGCGGGATTTCGGATTTCACCACATCGCCGGACCGGACGGCAGGAAAATCGTATTGGGTGTTCCACTTTTCGGCATTGGTTTCGCGCATCGTGTTCAGCAACCCGGCCTTGAACGCCTCGAACATGGCGGTGCCGTCACCGAAAAACTCCATACGGATGTCATCAAGGTTCATCGTGCCCTTGCGGAACGGCAGATCGGCCCCCCAGTAATCCGGGTTGCGCTTCAACAGCACGAAGCGGCCCGGATCGAAATCAGCAATGACATAGGGCGCGCTGCCGATTGGCACCTGGTCGATGCCACTGGCGGTGAAATCACGCCCGTCCCATTGCGCCTTTTGCAGGATCGGGCGCATCCCCATGATCAGCGGCAGTTCCCGGTCGGCCACATTGAAGGTGAAGCGGACAGAGCGCGCGCCGGTCTGTTCCATTTTCTCCACTTTGGCCCAGGTGCCCAGATACCGGGGGTGCCCAACGGTGCCCAATGTCTCATAGCTCCACATCACGTCTTCGATTGTCACCGAGCTGCCGTCCGAGAATTTTGCGGCGGGGTTCAGGGTGAATTCCACCCAGGTGCGGTCCGGGTCCGTCTCGACTGATTCGGCCAAAAGACCGTACAAGGTGAAGGGTTCGTCATAGCTGCGTCCCAAAAGCGTCTCGAATGCCAGAAACTGCAACTGCCATGGCACGGTGCCGCGCAGGATGAACGGGTTGAGCGAATCAAAGCTGCCCACCTCGCCTTGCACGATCCGCCCGCCCTTTGGCGCATCGGGGTTGACGTAGGGCAGGGACACAAAATCCGGTGGGTTGGCGGGGTCGCCATACATAGCTATGCCATGCTGCGGCTCGGCCAATGCAACAGTGGCGGCAAGCGTCGCGGCGCAAAATGCCCCCATGCGACACAGGGTTTGGAAACGATCAATGATCATCCGGGGGTTTTGTCCTTTCAATAGCGACGATTTGATCTTCAGCTTACTGGGATTTTCCTTGTCGATCAAACTTATGGCTTGGATCGTGCTGCGGGAAAGGGTATAACGACATCACTGCTCGATAGGTTTCTTGCCTGTATGAAACCTGCCTCAATAACTCAACGCCCGCCTTGTGCGGGCGTTTTTTTTTGTTCTATCCGGCAGGTTTGCAGGGTGTATTGCACCCATCACCTTGACCGTGCCATTTTTGTGAAGCCCCTTGCTGGCTTGGTGTTTTTAACCATTTTTTGGCGGCGCGCGCGAACCGGACCGGCCGCCATGTGCGGGTTGGGACAGCGGTCTTGGCGACCGGCAAACCGCCGCGGAACACCGTACACAAGTCGCCCGAAACAGTGGCGAATCACGCTGACTTCAGCCGCGATTTTGCGCCGTCCTGCACCCATGGCTTTTGCCGCGCCACTCGCTAGGATGAGTGCAACCCAAAAACCGACAGGAGCAGTCATGTCACTCGCAGGAAAAACCGCCATCGTCACCGGCAGCAACTCGGGCATCGGGCTTGGCATTGTCTGGGAACTGGCCCGCGCCGGGGCTGATGTGGTGCTGAACAGTTTCACCGACCGTGAAGAGGATCACGCCTTGGCCCAGGGCATCGCGGACGAGACCGGCGTCAAGGCGCGCTATGTCCGGGCTGATATGTCCAAGGGGGACCAGTGCCGCGCGCTGATCGAACAGGTGGGCGTCTGCGACATTCTGGTGAACAACGCGGGGATTCAGCATGTGGCCCCGATCGACAAATTTCCGGCCGACAAATGGGATGCAATCATCGCAATCAACCTGACCTCTGCCTTTCACACCACCGCCGCTGCGCTGCCGCTGATGCGCAAGGCCGGATGGGGCAGGGTGATCAACATCGCCAGCGCCCATGGACTGACCGCCAGCCCGTACAAATCGGCCTATGTTGCCGCCAAACACGGCATCGTTGGCCTGACAAAAACCGTTGCCCTTGAAACTGCGCAGGAACCGATCACCTGCAACGCGATATGTCCCGGTTATGTGCTGACTCCGCTGGTCGAGGCGCAGATCCCCGACACCATGAAGGAATACGGGATGGATCGCGAAACCGTGATCCGCGACGTGATGCTGCAACGCCAGCCGTCAAAGGAATTTGCCACCGTCGAACAATTGGGCGGCACCTGCGTGTTCCTGTGTTCCGGCGCGGCGACGCAGATCACCGGCACGACAATCAGTGTCGATGGCGGGTGGACGGCGCTGTAATCGCGCAAGCCACACCGCAGAAACGCGGCCGACCTATGGTCACTCGGCCGCGTGACCGGCCAGAACAACCGGCGCTGTGCCAGGCTTTGGTGTGGGATAGACAAGGCCGGCCGAGATCACCAGCTTGGCCGCGTCCTCAACACTCATGTCCAGAATGATGACATCAGACCGGGCCACGAACAGCAGAAAACCCGAGGTCGGGTTCGGTGTTGTCGGCAGAAAGACCGAAATCTTGTCAGACTCGATCGGAATTTTACGACTGATTTCGCCCTTTGTGCTGGTCGAGACAAAGGCGATCGCCCAGATCCCCGGGCGCGGATATTCCACCAGGCACGCCTTTTCAAACGATGTCTCGCTTTGGGCGAAAACTGTTTCTGCAATCTGTTTCAAGCCGTTGTAAACTGACCTTACGACTGGCATCCGGTCAACCAACCCCTCGCCCCAGCGGATCAGAGACCGCCCGATCAGCCCCTTGGCCAACCAACCGATGATAACCGTGAACACGAGAAAGAAAATCACCCCGACGCCACGCAGGTTGATGCCGATATAACTTTCCGGTTGGAAACGTCCCGGCACGAAGGGCAATACCCAACTGTCCATCCAGCCCACAAACGACCAGATCAGCCAGATTGTCAGCCCGATGGGCGCGATCACGACAAGCCCGGTCAGAAAGCTGCCCCGCAGGCTGGCAAACATGCTGCGCCGACGGCGCGGCTCACTCTCGTCTTTCGTCTGGCGTGTCATCTGTTTCTTGCCCCGGCCCCGTCGATTTCTACTTAGGGGCTGTCGGTGTACTGCGCAATATCAGCGTGCAGTTTGTCCGACCCCAAGGCGGATCGCGCTGATCTCCTGTGCAATTTCGGCGGCAAGGCGCGCATTGTTCAGCACCAGTGCGATATTGGCCCGCAACGACCGCCCTTCGGTCAGTTCGAAAATCCGCGCCAACAAAAACGGCGTGACCGACTTTGCCGCGATCCCGCGCGCCGCCGCCTCATGCACCGCCTGATCAATGATCGGAGCGAGTTCCGCGGGGGCGATTTCTTCGTCTGTCGGGATTGGATTGGCCACCAATTGCCCCCCGGGCAGCCCCATGCGCCCCCGGATCACATGCGCCGCTGCTATATCGGCGGCACTGTCCAGGCGCAGCGGCGCGGCCAATCCCGAATCACGCGACCAGAAGGCGGGAAATTCATCCTGACCAAAGGCAATCACCGGCACACCGAAGGTTTCCAATACTTCCAGCGTCTTGGGCAGGTCA
>JAACVA010000158.1 GCA_009992615.1 Rhodobacterales bacterium | reverse complement strand
TCCAGCAGGGTCTGAAACTCGGCCTCGGTCTCGCCTGGGTATCCGACGATGAAGGTCGAGCGCAGGGTGATGTCGGGGCAGATGCCCCGCCAGGCGGCGATTTCATCCAGGGTGCGCGCGGCGGCGGCAGGCCGGGCCATGCGACGCAACACGTCAGGGTGGGCATGTTGGAACGGAATGTCGAGATAGGGCAGCACGCCACTGGCCGGGTCCGCCATCAGCGGGATCAGGTCGCGGACATGCGGATAAGGATAGACATAGTGGAGCCGCACCCAAGCACCCAGCGTCCCCAGATCGCGGGCCAGATCGGTGATGTGGGCGCGGTGGCCGTTGGCATCGGCGTGTTTGATATCCACACCATAGGCGCTTGTGTCCTGACTGATGACCAACAGCTCCTTGACACCCGCCGCAACCAGCCTTTCCGCTTCGCGCAGCACGGCATGGGCGGGGCGCGACACAAGCCGCCCGCGCATGTCGGGGATGATGCAGAACTTGCACTTGTGGTTGCAGCCTTCGGAAATCTTCACATAGCTGTAATGGCGCGGCGTAAGTGACACACCCGTGGCCGGCAACAGATCAATGAACGGGTCGGGGCTGGGCGGCACGGCTTTGTGGACGGCATCCAGCACCTGTTCATACTGCTGCGGTCCGGTGACGGCCAGAACCTTGGGGTGGGCACCGGTGATGTACTCGGGTTCGGCCCCAAGACAGCCGGTGACGATGACCCGGCCGTTTTCCGACAACGCTTCGCCGATCGCCTCAAGGCTTTCGGCCTTGGCGGAATCGAGGAATCCGCAGGTGTTGACGATCACCGCGTCGGCCCCGGTGTAATCGGGCGAAATCCCGTATCCTTCTGCGCGCAGCCGGGTCAGAATGCGTTCAGAATCCACCAGCGCCTTGGGACAACCCAGCGACACCATGCCGATCGTCGGCTGACCCGGTCGTCGGCTGTCGCCCAGCCGTGGACGGGGGGCAATATCGGGGCGAAGATCTGGCGGATTTTGCGACATACGCGCCTCATACACCCCGCCCGTTGCAATGAAAACGCCCCAGTTGTGTTTCTTCTTTGTCCAAATACTCCCGCCGGAGGCGTCGCGCCCTGCCACGGGTGCCGCCCTGCAAACAGGCATCCGACAGAGCCACAGGCAGCGCGCCGCGCCGCACCGTTGCGCCATGGCAAACCATCGCCTAGGATTCGCAAGGCAAAGCGGTGGAGGCAGGTATGCGGTGGATCATTCGGATCGTGATGGGGCTGGTTCTGCTGGGCGCGGTTGCGATCCTCACCTTGCTGTTCCTGCCCGCTGACCGGATCGCCAACCTGGTTGAGGACCGGTTTCAACAGCAGACCGGGCGCGCCCTGAATGTCAGTGGCGATGTGCGGCCCATGTTGTGGCCCAGCCTCGGGGTGACAACCGGCGTCGTCGAGATCGCAAATGCGCCCTGGTCGGATGCAGGGCCGATGCTGCGCGCAGAGGGGTTGTCGGTGTCGGTCGATCTGATGGCGCTGTTCGGGGGCGATATTCGGGTGACCGGGATCAGCGCCATTGCACCTGAGATATTGCTTGAAATCGGCCCCGATGGGCGTGGCAACTGGGATTTCGGAACTGGCGGCGCAGCGCGCTCCGGCGATGCGGTCGGGGGTGGTCTGCCCTCATTGACCATCGACAAGGCCGAGGTCAGGCGCGGCAGTTTGCGGCTGATCGACCGGCGCAGCGGCGCCGATCGCCGGCTGGGCGCGCTGGACGTGACGCTGGGTATCCCCTCCATGCAGGGCGAAACAACATTTGACATCAGTGCCTTGGTCAATGGTAAAGCACTGCGCGCCAAAGGCCGGATCGAAGGTTTGGCCGCCTTTATGCAGCGCGGCGCGGTGCCGGTGACGATGGATATGACAATCGGCTCGGCCAAGGTGGCCTTTGCCGGACGTGGCGGGATGTCGCCCCCGGCGGCGGCAGGTCGGCTCAGCGCCGATCTGGGCAACCTGTCCGACGTGATGGGGGCGCTGGGCCAGAGGCCTGTTGCGCTGCCGCGGGGTTTGGGGCGCGACGGGGTGGCGGTGGTCGGTGATGCCACCTTTACAGACGCGGCGCTGAGTCTGCGCGATGCCACCCTGACGCTGGACGGCAACACATTGAGCGGTGCGGCGGATCTTACGCTGGGCGGTGAGCGGCCCGGCGTCAACGTCAAGCTGTCGGCGGGTGCATTGGACCTGTCGGGCCTGTCCAGCACGCAATCGGGCAGCGGCAGCGCCGCCACGGGATGGAGCACGGCACCCATTGATGTCAGCGCCATGCAGACGCTGGACGCCCAGGTGGCGCTGGCCGCCGCATCTGTGAAGATCGGCAAAACCACTTTGGGTGCGACCAGCCTGTACACCACGTTGGAAAGGGGCAGGGCCGTAACGGAAATTCGTCGGCTCGAAGCATATGGCGGCACCATCGACGGGTCGGTCGTGGTGAACAGCCGGGGCGGTCTGTCGACGCGGATCGTGCTGAACGGCTCGGCGCTGGCCATATCGAAGCTGTTCGCTGAAGTGCTGGGATATGACCGGCTTGTGGCGACGGGCAACCTGTCGTTGAACCTTCTGGGCGTCGGCAACGACATGAATACGCTGATCAACTCACTTTCGGGCGAGGGGGCATTTTCGACCGGCGCGGGTGAATTGCTGGGCTTTGATCTGGTGGGGATGCTGCGCACGCTCGATCCGAATTTCATCGGCGCGGGCAGCAAGACGATTTTCGACAAGATCAGCGCATCCTTCAGCGTCGATCAGGGAGTTCTGCGCAACGATGACCTGACGCTGCTGGCGCCACTGATTGCGGCCGGCGGGGCGGGCACCGTGGGGCTGGGGGCGCAGACGCTGAATTATCGTCTCGTGCCACGACTGCTGGGCGAGACGGGAATAAAGGTGCCGATCCTGATCACCGGCACCTGGGCCGCGCCGCGGTTCCGGCTGGATCTGGAAAGCCTCGCCCGCGAACGGCTGGACGAGGAACGCGCAAAGCTGGAAAACCGGGCCAAAGCGGCGGCACTTGAAAAGCTGGAGCAGGAACTGGGGGGTTCCATTCCCGATGGCCCAGCGGCGGAGCAGGCCCTCAAACAGCGTCTGGAAGACGAGGTGAAAAAGGGAATTCTGAATCTGCTCGGCGGAAACTGACACGAGCGTTCGTGGGAATCAATCCGGGCACTGCCCGGCGGGCACTGAAACGTTTCCGCCGGTTTGTCTGAATTTATCGTGTCTCGGGCAGGATCAGTCGCAGGCGGCGGTGATGATCAGCTCGACCTTCAGGTCGGGATGGGCCAGGCGGGCCTCGCCGCAGGCGCGCACCGGGGCCTGTCCCGCCGGAACCCAGGCATCCCAAATGCTGTTCATCTCGGCGAAATCGGCCATGTCTGCCAGCCAAATGATGGCCTGCAACATCCGTTCCGGCGATGAACCGGCCTCGGCCAACAGGCTTTCAACCTTGGCGATACAGGCGCGGGTCTGCTCGGCGACGGTGGCGCCTTCGCCCACCTGACCGGCAAGGTAGGCCGTACCGTTGTGGATGACAAGCTGGCTCATCCTGGGGTTGGTGTGGTGACGTGCAATGGTCATGGTGGTGTTCCTCGGGGTGGGATCAGCGCAGGGCAACGCTGGCGGCGCTTTCGGGCAGTTCTTCATCGAAACAGCGCTGATAGAATTCGGCCACGGTTTCCCGTTCCAGCTCGTCACATTTGTTCAGGAAGGTCAGGCGGAAGGCATAGCCTACATCGCGGAAAATCTGCGCGTTCTGCCCCCAGGCAATTACAGTGCGGGGCGACATCACCGTGGACAGATCGCCATTCATGAAGGCGGTGCGCGTCAGATCGGCGACGGTCACCATCTGGCTCACGATCTTGCGACCGCTTTCGGTGTTATAGGCCGGCACCTTGGACAGCACGATCGCCACTTCGGCATCGTGGGACAGATAGTTCAGGGTCGCCACAAGGCTCCAGCGGTCCATCTGGCCCTGGTTGATCTGCTGGGTGCCGTGGTACAGCCCTGTTGTGTCGCCCAGACCCACGGTGTTGGCCGTGGCGAACAGGCGGAAATACGGGTGCGGCGTGATCACCTCGTTCTGGTCAAGCAGTGTGAGTTTTCCGTCGGTCTCAAGCACACGCTGGATCACGAACATCACGTCGGCCCGGCCAGCATCGTATTCGTCGAATACGATCGCGGTCGGGTTGCGCAGCGCCCAGGGCAGGATGCCTTCCTGAAACTCGGTTACCTGAACGCCGCCCTTGAGTTTGATTGCGTCCTTGCCGATCAGGTCAATCCGGCTGATGTGGGAATCGAGGTTCACCCGCACACAGGGCCAGTTCAACCTGCTGGCCACCTGTTCGATATGCGTCGATTTGCCCGTTCCATGATAGCCTTGGATCATTACCCGGCGGTTGTGGGAAAATCCGGCAAGGATTGCCAGCGTGGTGTCCTGATCGAACTTGTAGGTCGAATCGACATCGGGCACGCGATCGGTGCGGTTGGCAAAACCCTTGACATGCATGTCACTGTCGATCCCGAACACTTCGCGCAGCGAGATGTCTTCGGTGGGTTTCGCGTTAATGTCGATCATACCGTCCGCCATGGTTTTCGTCCTCTCCGCCGCCCTCGTGCAAGGGCCAAGTCAACCCGCAGGTGGTGCAACATATCCCTGCTTGATGCAAGGGGATGCCAAGGATAACCGCGCAAGGATATGGCCAGACCGGCGCAGGTTTGGTTGAAGCACGACGCAGCAACGCCACTGGCCGACTGCGCGCCCGCAGGTTGCGCGGCGAAAATCTGGATCTGGCCGAGGAAATGCCCGGTCACGGTCCAACCCCAGAGGCGGTTTTCTTGGCCCGGCGTCCTTGGTGGTGCCGTGATGGCGGCGACGCTGGGTCTGGTCCGGTGGTGACCCGCGCCTGCCGGTGGCCTTTGTCCCCGCCTATCTGGCCGAAATAAGCAGTCAGGATGGTGCGCTGCGAATCAACGTCGTCCATTGCGATACTGACTGCGCGTTGCATGTGGATCGCACGGCAAGGCAGGCTGCGTCCTGCAACTGTGGCGGATTGCCAAGGACCTGCCCGATCCGGTGTCGCTGGGCCTGCTTTTCGACGATCCGCCGCGCGCCGCTCAGCCGGTAAAATTGCGGCTGTCCTTGATCTGGTCCCAGGCCCAGACCACCTCTTGCAGCTGTTCCTCATGGCCGCGGTCGCCGCCGTTCATATCGGGGTGCAGAACCTTTATCAGGGCCTTGTAAGCCTTGCGAATCTCGGGCTTGGTCCAGTGGTCCTTGGCTTCGAGAATGTCGATCGCCCGCCGTTCGGTCGGGGGCAGACGCCGCGTGCCGG
>JAACVA010000157.1 GCA_009992615.1 Rhodobacterales bacterium | reverse complement strand
CAGTCGTGCGCGCAGCAGATCATCCTGTTCCGGAAGAGGTGTTCCGGGCTTCATGGCGCGGCTCAAAATTGCAGGGTTATAACGGCAATTATATCAAACCCTGCACCGAAAACCCAATAAAAATGCAGTATTATGTCGCAAAATCAGTGCGGTGGAAGTTGTTCAGGATGAACCATTTAAAAGTCAGGTTCGCGTTCATCGAATACCGCCGCGCAACCTGCGCGATCAAAACACCCGGCGTCAACGTCTGCGCGCAAATCGTGCGCTTCTCGTCGTCAGACCAAACGCGCTTCTTCAGCCCCTTTTTCCCCGCCATAACCAACCTCAAGATTTCCACTACCGATGGTGGACACTATCACCCACTCCATCATGCAGGCAGGCCAGTCAGACCGGACGGATGCAGCCGAGAAGGCAATTGCATCGTTCAATGATGGCAAATGGCGGGCATATCGCCACGCACGCCTTGTTCGAACCGGCGCGCAATCAAGCGCGTGCCATTGATCGGGACCAAAGCAGCCGCGGACTTTTTCAAGGCGCGCAGCGTCCGTGCTGCAATCCATCCGCCGTATACATGGCCGCAACTGAAATCACGCCAGCACCAACCCGAGAGCCCTTGTCCCGTGGGAGCCAGCCAACCATGGTCCGAGTGACAATGGCGAACGGTGTTACGAATATGCAGCGGGGCTTTAACCCTCGCCCGTCAGGGAATGCGCAGCATGACCGAGAGGAGCACTGGCAGCACAAAAGTAGAAGGTGCTGGCAGAGGACCCGCATTCCGGCCATCTGCTTGTGTTCTGCTGCCCGCGGAGTGACCTTTTGAAGCCATCATCGTATCAAATCAATTGCCCGGATGCCCTGGAAGAAACGACACTCAGTCGCACCGCGCCTCAATCACCTGCCATATCTTTGCAGCAATGTTAATCCCATCGAACCGCTCAAGCTCCTGTATCCCAGTGGGCGAGGTGACGTTGATTTCAGTCAGATAATCCCCGATCACATCGATCCCTACGAAAATCTGCCCTTTATCGCGCAGTAACGGACCGATAACCGCACAAATTTCGCGGTCACGCGCCGTCAGCGCAACCTTTTCCGGCCGCCCGCCCACATGCATGTTCGACCGCGTCTCGCCGGCGGCGGGCACCCGATTGATTGCGCCAACGGGTTCTCCATCGACCAGAATCACCCGCTTGTCGCCTTTGGTCACGGCAGGCAGATATTTCTGCGCTATCAACGGCTCACGGTTGATACCGCTGAACATTTCGTGAAGGCTGGCCAGATTGCGATCACCGGGATCGAGACGAAACACCCCGGCGCCGCCATTGCCGTAAAGTGGTTTCAGGATGATGTCGCCATGTTCGGCCTTGAACGCGCGCAACGTCGCCAGGTCGCGGGCGATGACCGTGGGCGGGATCAGATCGGGAAACCGCAGGCATAACAGCTTTTCGGGATAGTTGCGCACCCAAAACGGATCATTCACCACCAGGGTGCCCGGCATCAGGAAATCAAGGATATGCGTAGTGGTGATATACCCCATGTCAAAGGGTGGATCCTGGCGCAGCCACACCACATCATAATCGGCCAGATCCACCTCGGCCTCTTGACCGAGGATCGCATGGTTGCCCTTTTCCCGCTGAACGGTCAGCGGCCACCCCCGCGCTATCACCCGCCCCTGCCGCCAGGACAACTGATCTGGCGTATAATAGAACAGGCTGTGGCCTCGCGCTTGCGCCTCTTCCGCGATGCGGAATGTGCTGTCGGCATCGATGTTGATCGGGCCGATCGGATCCATCTGGATGGCAACCTTAAGTGACATGCTGTCCCCCTGCGTGACGTTGCCCCTTCATGACCCGGCGCGCCAGCCGAGACAATGGCAAGTCACAAGAAGGCGTTCTCGATAATGTCGATCATCCCGCCACGGTCCATCAACGCCACGTCGAATCGCATGTCTGTGTTCTGTCCCGCAGGTTCCCCGGCGATGTATTCCGAGGCTGCGCTGAACAAACGCTCAATCTGGCGGCGGGTGATGCGCTGCGCCGCCCGCCCATGGCTGCGCGAGGCTTTCACCTCGATGAACACCAGCCCGCCACGGCCCTGCGCGATCAGGTCGATTTCACCGCTCTGCCCGCGCCACCGGCGGCCGACGATACGATGCCCCCGGCGGACATAATCGGCCGCGATTCGATCTTCGGCACAGACGCCGGTGTAATACGATACCCGTCCGGTCATGCTGTTCGTCGTCATCTCATTCGTCCTTTTCCATATTCAGGGCCGCCTGATAGACGTCCCGCCGCGCCAGACCTAATGCATCAGACACCGTTCGCGCGGCATCTTTCACCGACTGATGCGCCAAGGCGGTGCGCAGGGCCGCCTGCATCTCTTCCGCACTGGCGCGGGCATGACTTCGATCAATTAAAATCACCACTTCACCCTTTGGGGGCGTCTTGACATAATGTTCGGCCACTTCACCGGCAGATCCGCGTCGCACCTCTTCGAATCGTTTGGTCAGTTCGCGGCAAACTGCAATCTGTCGTTCTGCCCCCAGCATGGCACCAATATCCCTAAGAGTTGGTAAAAGCCTTTTGGCGGATTCAAAAAAGACCAGCGTTGCCGGGATCGGGCCGAGTTCGCACAGCACCTTGCGGCGGGCGCTTTGGGTTGGCGGCAGAAATCCTGCGAACATGAACCGGTCGGTGGGCAGGCCGGCGATCATCAGTGCCGCCATCACTGCCGAAGGCCCCGGCGCACCGGTTACGGCGATCCCGGCTGCAATGGCGTCGCGCGCCAGGGCGAATCCGGGATCGGCCACCAGGGGCGTGCCCGCATCCGACGCATAGGCCACCGATTTGCCGGCAGCCATCATCGCCAGAAGCCCCGGGCGCACCGCTGCGCCGTTGTGATCATGATAAGACACCAGCCGCCGGTCACCCAGTGCCACGCCATGCAGGTCCATCAGGTGGCGGGTGGTGCGGGTGTCTTCGGCGGCGATCACATCGGCCGAGGCCAGCACATCGAGCGCGCGCAATGTAATGTCGCGCGCCGTGCCGATCGGCGTGGCAACGAAATGCAGGCCCGGCGCAAGCGGGCGAATTTGCGCTATCCGTGTCATGAAGCCGCGTCTCCGATTTACACGAGGACCATCAGGGCCTAGGGTTACGCGTGCCTGTTTCATCCCGTGTTGCGAAAGAAGTTGCCGATGTTTGTTCCTTTGTCCACCACCGTCCGTTCGATTTCTCGGTTTGCCGCGCTTGCGCTGACCTCTGTTGTCCTTGCCGCTTGCGAGCCTGTGGCCCTCGGCGGTGTGGGGGGTGGGCCCTCGGGCGGTGCCGATGCGGGGGCTTTGGTGCCAGTGGCCCTTTTGGTGCCGGCCAGTTCCGCCGATGGCGGCGCAGTGCTGGCGCGCAGCCTTGAAAACGCGGCGCGACTGGCGATGGCCGATTTGTCAGGTGTCAAGATTGATCTGCGGGTGTACGACACCGGCGGGCAGGCCGGGTTGGCCGCCCAGGTGGCGGCGCGGGCGGTGGATGAAGGGGCCCGGATCATCATCGGCCCGGTATTTGCCCAGGCGGCCAATGCGGCCGGTCTTGCCGTCGCGCCGCGCGGCGTCAGCGTGCTGAGCTTTTCGAACAACACCTCTATCGCGGGGGGCAACGTGTTTGTGCTGGGCAACACATTTGAAAACACTGCTCAACGTCTGGTGGGGTATGCCCGCGGCAAAGGCAAAACGAACATCTTCGTTGTCCACGGCCGCGATACCGCCGAGGAGGCGGGGCGCGACGCCATTCTGGGCGCGATCCAGGGCAGTGGTGCCCGCATCGCCGGCGTAGCCAGCTTCAACCTGTCGCAAGAAGGCGTGACCCAGGCCGCGCCGTCGATTGCGGCGCAGGCCCTCGCGGCCCAAGCCGATGCCGTGTTCATGACGTCGGGCACCTCCGGCGCGCTGAGCTTTCTGGTTGACGGCCTGTCGGCGGCCGGTCTGCCATCCTCGGCTGCGCAATATGTCGGGTTGCAGCGGCTCGACATTCCCATCAGCGCGGTATCCCTGCCCAGCCTTCAGGGCGGTTGGTTTGCACTTCCTGATCCGAACCTGACCGCACGGTTCAACGCCCGGTATCAATCCGCCTATGGCAGCCAGCCCCACCCGATTGCCGGCCTTGCCTATGATGGCATCGCGGCAATCGGTGCCCTGGTGGCCGGCGGCAAGGGCAGTACTCTGAGCGCTGCGGCGCTGACCCAAGGTTCGGGGTTCATCGGTGTCAACGGCATTTTCCGGCTGCGCGGCGATGGGACGAACCAACGGGGCATGGCCGTCGCCCAGATCCAGAACAATCAGGTGGTTGTGATTGACCCTGCCCCGAAAAGCTTTGGTGGCGCCGGTTTCTGAACCGGCCCCCGCCTTGCCGCCCTCCACTGCCGTTGTCGCGCTCGCGCCGCCTCAGGCCACTGATCTGATCTGCCCGGCAGATCAGGTGTTTGATCTGCTCGCCGTGCGCCGCACCATCGACTCCGAAATCGCCGCCGCCAAAACACCGGCGGCCCGACGCGGCTGTATCGTGCGGCACCTGAAAATTGCGCTGGACCAAGGCCGCGATGCCATTGCCGCCGCGTTCACCGACCGACCCCATGCCGCGCGCGAAACCGTTGCCGCCTACAGCTATCTGACCGATGGTGTGGTCACCACGATCTTTGACACCGCACGGTTGCACCTGCACCCGCTGCCCAATCCCACAGATGGCGAACGCCTGTCGCTGCTGGCGGTGGGCGGCTATGGCCGGGCCGAGATGTGCCCGTTTTCGGATGTGGATCTGCTGTTTCTGACACCGTACAAACTGACCCCCTGGGCCGAGAGCCTGATCGAATCCATGCTCTATATCTTCTGGGATCTGCACCTGAAGATCGGTCATTCCAGCCGCAGCCTGCGCGATTGCATCGCCATGGCGCACGAAGATTACACCGTTCGTACCGCGCTGCTGGAACGCCGGTTCCTGTGTGGCGATCCGGGGCTGGCGGAAAAGCTGGACCAGATGTTGTGGTCAGAGCTGTTTCGCAACACCGGCGCGCAATATATCGAGGCCAAGTTGGCCGAACGCACCACCCGGCACCGCAAACAGGGCGGCCAGCGTTATGTCGTCGAACCCAACGTGAAAGAGGGCAAGGGCGGGTTGCGCGATCTGCAAACCCTGTTCTGGATTGCGAAATACGTCAACGGGGTGACCAAGGCGATTCAGCTGGTCAAGGCGGGCGTGTTCACGGAGGCGGAATATGTCAGTTTCAACCGCGCCGAGACGTTTCTTCTGGCGGTGCGCTGTCATCTGCATCTTCT
>JAACVA010000084.1:3512-24460 GCA_009992615.1 Rhodobacterales bacterium | reverse complement strand
CACCCTGTGCGATGCCGCCGCGCTGCGCGCCGAACTGGCCCTGATCCGCGACCGCGGCTATGCCTTCGACAACGAAGAGCACGAGCCGGGCATCCTTTGCATCGCCATGCCGGTGCGATTGCCGGGGGGGCATGTGCTGGGCGCGCTGTCGGTCACCGCGATCACCGCCCGTCGCACCCTGACCGAGCTGGCCGCGCTGGCCCCGGCTTTGGCGGCCAGCGCCGCACATATTGCGCAGGACGCGTCACATTGGCGCTTTCCTGACCGTAGAACCCCCCTTTTTTCCAGAACAGGATAAATCCATGTCAGGTGTCACGCTTTCCAATGTCATCAAGCGGTATGGCGATGTGCAGGTCATCCACGGCGTGGACCTGACGATTGGCGATGGTGAATTCTGTGTGTTTGTCGGGCCTTCGGGCTGTGGCAAATCCACCTTGCTGCGGATGGTGGCCGGGCTTGAGGAAACGACAGGGGGGCAGATGACCATTGGCACGCGGGATGTCACCCGTGAAGACCCGGCAGAACGCGGCGTCGCCATGGTGTTTCAAACCTATGCGCTGTACCCGCACATGACCGTGGCCGAAAACATGGGGTTCGGCCTGAAGATGACCGGCCACCCCAGGGCGGACATCGACCGGAAGGTTGCCGAGGCCAGCCGCATCCTGAAACTGGATGAGTATCTCAGGCGTAAGCCGGCGGCGCTGTCCGGGGGGCAGCGTCAGCGCGTGGCGATCGGCCGGGCCATCGTGCGCGGCCCTGAGGTGTTTCTGTTCGACGAACCCCTGTCCAACCTCGATGCCGAAT
Organism: Rhodobacterales bacterium; assembly: GCA_009992615.1. Classification (GTDB taxonomy): domain Bacteria; phylum Pseudomonadota; class Alphaproteobacteria; order Rhodobacterales; family Rhodobacteraceae; genus Oceaniglobus. Next base: position 23,656 of record JAACVA010000084.1, on the reverse strand, counting down.
TGCGGGTGGAAATGCGGGTGGAAATCGCCCGGTTGCACAAGGAAATCGGCGCCACGATGATCTATGTCACCCACGATCAGGTCGAGGCGATGACCCTGGCCGACAAGATCGTGGTGCTGCGCGCGGGGCGGATCGAACAGGTGGGCGCACCTCTGGAACTGTACCGCGACCCGGACAACAGATTCGTCGCCGGCTTCATCGGCAGCCCGGCGATGAATTTCCTTGCCGCCAAGGTGGGCGCGGGGCGTCAGGTGGCTGCGCCCGCCTTGCAGGGTTCGCTTGCCCTGCCGGTGCAGGTGCCGCCCGAGGGCACGGCGGTGACCCTGGGCATTCGTCCCGAACATATCGAAATCGTGCCGGGCGACACCCACAGCGTTGATCTGACCGAGGCGCTGGGCGGGGTGTCCTACGCCTATCTGGTGGCGGACAACGGCGAGCGGATGATCGTCGAAGAACGTGGCGACCACCGGTCGGCCGAAGGGGCGCGGGTGGGGGTGCGGTTCGATCCGGCCCGTGCCATGCTGTTCGACGACAAATCCGAGGCGCGGATCCGCTGAGCACCCGTCGCCTGACCGCGGGGTCAGTCGGCGGGGGGCACAGGTGCACGGCCGTGCCCCATTCGGAACAGCGCGCGGCCAGCCGCCCCGGCTAGGGCCGGTAGGTGAACAATGCGTCAATCGCGCCCAATGAAGCAATGCGCGCGGGCGCAATGATGTTGGTTGAACGCATCGGCGATCATTGGCATGTTACTCTGCACGAGGTTGATTGCGGCGCGATGCGCACCGTTCAGGCGCACTGATACTTCCGTAACGTCAATCCAAGCCACCCAACATCCAAGTTATTGCCGGACTTGCCACCGGACGCCGACATCAGGTCCGCGTGACAAACCCGACGCCAAAGTAACCAAGCCCCAGACCGGAAAATTGCAGCTTTGTAAATTTTCTCGATTTAGTTGTATCGGAGCTTGTGCTTGAATGACTTAAGGTTGATATAAACGAAAGAAAATCAAATATAAAATTTTTGCAGCCAGTCATTCTTCTATTCATGGAAAATTTCAATGGTTTATTTGCGGCTTCTCCAATTCTGGAGAGCTTTGCCTGCTGCTGGCGTTGGGACAAAATTGGCACCGCCTATAGCGAAGGCATCGTTCGAAGGCTGCACCACGTCCCCGAAGATTGGCCCAGCCGGTGGGGATCGAAAAACAGAGGAAACTGACTTTGAGTACACGCTTTCTGATCGTTGGCCTGCCGCGAAGTGGAACGACTTATCTGATGACCCTGATCAATTCTCATCCAAAGGTTCGCTGCGAAGGTGAGATATTCAATCCGTATGGTATCGTTGGGGCGGGATGGGTCAACCGCGATGCATCAGAGCTTTTGCGCCGTGACACCGCCCCCAAAGTTTACCTTGATGAATTCTTCGGCTGGAAAAGTTTTGACGGGGCTCTTGCGATCGGTGCCAAATGGATGATCGGGCATCACCCCGAGATTATTGAATATGTTCGCGAACATACCGACATCCGCATCATAAACGTCCACCGAGAAAACAAACTTGCCCAAACCGCCTCGCACCTCAAAGCGATCCAGACCAACCAATGGGCGACGCGGGACGAAACCAAGATTGACCGACAACTGATTGATGTGGGCCCACGAAAATTGGCCCAGAGTGCTCGTGAGAAGGTCACTTATGACTATCTGTTCAGTCAATGGGTTCAGAGCATTGAAAACCCGGTCATGACAATAGAATACTGTGATATGTTCAAGCCCGGTTTTAACAACAACCTGTGCTGCTTTCTCGGCGTGCCAATGACGAACCAGATGGCATCACCTCTTGTAAAACAGGGATACAATGACATTTTGTCACGATTTGTCAAGCGTGAAGCAATCGCGAAGTATTTTACCCAAACAGGATATTCCCGCTGGCTTGAGCCCGAATTATAAGTCAACATGATAGCTGTCATCGCAGCGATTGGATTTCCCGAAACACTTTGCATTTATACCGAATGGCGTGTCGAACATCGTAGGGTGGAGGATTCCACTTTGATTTCGGCGACGTGCATCATCGGACCGCGAGGTTCTCGGTGCTGTCTTTCACATCGGCCTTGCCGTCGAAAGTTGCTGCTTTCATGACTTCCGTCAATTGGTTTTAGCCTTTAGGGTTCGGCCATTATTTTGAGCCCACCTGAAAGAGGCCGAATACCGTCAGTTTTGCGATCTTTTTGTGACAGCGGCCTGCGGTGCCACCTTGACGGAACGCGATGTGTGCTGGTTGATGGGTCATGAATTTGCCCGCTGCGCCGATGACGTGGTTTGGCGGCAGTCGAAACTGGGGTTGCGGATGGACGCGGGCCAGATAATGGCGCTGGATGCTTGGATGCAGTCAAGTCAGGCGCAACCGGCGGCAGCGGAATAGGGAGGGGCGATGTCACTGATTCTCGAACGCGTGTCAAAGGTCGTGGAGGGGCAGACCCATATCCAACCCACCGATCTGGAATTGTCCAAGGGCACAATGAACGTGCTGTTGGGGCCGACGCTGGCGGGTAAAACCTCGCTCATGCGGCTGATGGCCGGGCTGGATGTGCCGGCGACCGGGCGGATTCTGTGGAATGGCGCGGATGTTACGGGGATGCGGGTGCAGGATCGCAAGGTGGCGATGGTGTACCAGCAGTTCATCAACTATCCCTCGATGACGGTGTATGACAACATTGCCTCGCCAATGCGGCTTATGGGGATCGACGCCGCCGAGATCGACAGGCGCGTGCGCGCCACCGCCGATATGATGAAACTGGGCGAGATGTTGCAGCGCAAGCCGCTGGAACTGTCCGGTGGCCAGCAACAGCGCTGTGCCCTGGCGCGCGCTTTGGTCAAGAATGCCGGTCTTGTCCTGTTGGACGAACCGCTGGCCAACCTAGACTATAAGCTGCGCGAGGAATTGCGCGCCGAGATTCCCCGCATTTTCGAGGAATCGGGCGCGATCTTTGTCTATGCCACCACCGAGCCGGAAGAGGCGCTGTTGCTGGGCGGCAACACAGCAACCCTTTGGGAAGGACGAGTCACACAATTCGGCCCGACGCCCAGCGTTTATCGCCGCCCGGTCGACGCCACGACGGCGCGGGTGTTTTCCGACCCGCCGATGAATTTCCTGACCCTGCGCAAAAAAGGCGGGCGAATGCTGTTCGGTGACAAACAGGACATGCCGGTGCTTGACGCCCTGACGAACCAGCCCGATGGCAGTTATCTGGCCGGGTTCCGCCCGAACCATGTTGAGCTTGAGCGCAAGCGCGCGGCGGCGATGCAATTTGACACCATCTTGAACGTGACCGAAATCACCGGGTCGGAAACCTTTGTGCATCTCGGCTACGGGGGCGAACGCTGGGTCGGGTTGGTGCATGGTATTCGCAACCTGAAGCCGGGTCAGCCTCTGGCGGTGTATCTGGACCCAGCCCACATCTATTTCTTTGCGCAGGACGGCACCCTGGTGTCGGCCGCGCCCTATGCGAAGGCGGCATAATGGCGAAGATCACACTCGACAACCTTGCCCACTCTTATCTGAAGGCCCCGAAATCCGATGCGGATTACGCGCTGAAAGAGCTGAACCACGATTGGGCCGACGGCGAGGCTTATGCATTGCTGGGGGCATCGGGCTGTGGCAAGTCAACGCTGTTGAACATTATCTCTGGGCTGTTGCAGCCCAGCCAGGGGCGCATCCTGTTCGATGATGTCGATGTCACCCAGGCCCCCACGGCGGCGCGCAACATTGCCCAGGTGTTTCAGTTTCCGGTCGTCTACGACACCATGACGGTGCACGATAATCTGGCCTTTCCGCTGCGCAACCGCGGTGCCGATCCGGCCTATGTCGCCCAACGGGTGCAGGACATCGCGGCGATGATCGGAATGCAGGACCGGCTGCGCCAGAAGGCGCGGGGCCTGACAGCCGATGCCAAGCAGAAGATCAGCCTGGGGCGCGGCATGGTGCGTGAAGACGTCAACGCCCTGTTGTTCGACGAACCGCTGACGGTGATCGACCCGCATATGAAGTGGGAGCTGCGCACCCAACTGAAACAGCTGCACCACGATTTCGGCCACACGATGATCTATGTCACCCACGACCAGACCGAGGCGCTGACCTTTGCTGACAAGGTGGTCGTGATGCATGACGGCCGTGTTGTCCAGATCGGCACCCCGCAGGATCTGTTCGAGCAACCGGCACACACCTTCGTCGGCTATTTCATCGGCTCGCCGGGAATGAACCTGTTCGATGCCGAGGTGACGGGCCGAACCGCCCGCATCGCAGGGGTGACGGTGGATCTGCCGAATACCTATGCGCCGCGGGGCAAGCGGGTGCAGATCGGCGTGCGCCCCGAATTTGTGCATCTTGGCACCGGCTGCGGTATTCCGGCCCGTTTGTTGCGCGTCGAGGATGTGGGCCGGCACCGCATCCTGCGGTTGGAGGTGGCGGGCCAGCCGGTGAACGCCATCGCATCCGAGGCGGCTGAACTGCCCGCTGTGCCGGATTCGATTCGTTTCGATCCCGAGGGGATCAACGTTTACGCTGATGACTGGCGCGTTGCCCCCGAGGGCGGCGCCACAACGGAAAGGGCCGCCTGAAATGAACAAGACCGTAAATCAGAAGGCGTGGTTTCTGGTGCTGCCGGTGCTGGTGCTGGTGGCGTTTTCCGCGGTGATCCCGTTGATGACCGTGGTGAATTATTCGGTACAGGACACATTCGGCAACAATGTGTTCTTCTGGGCCGGGCTGGAATGGTTCAAGGAAATGCTCAGCTCGCAACGGATGTGGGATGCCCTGAGCCGTCAGTTGGCATTTTCTGCGATCATCCTCGCCATCGAGGTTCCGCTGGGCATCTTTGTGGCGCTGAACATGCCGAAAAAGGGTTTCTGGGCCAGTTTCTGTCTGGTGCTGATGTCGCTGCCTTTGCTGATCCCTTGGAACGTCGTCGGCACGATCTGGCAAATCTTCGGGCGGGTCGATATTGGTCTGCTTGGGTATACGCTTGCCAAGCTGGGCATCTCGTACAACTATACCCAGGATTTCTTTGCGGCCTGGGCCACGGTCATCGTGATGGATGTGTGGCACTGGACATCGCTGGTGGCGCTGCTGGCCTATGCCGGGCTGCAATCCATACCGGATGCCTATTATCAGGCGGCCAAGATCGATCAGGCCAGCCGATGGAAAGTGTTCCGCTATATCGAGCTGCCGAAGATGGCCGGGGTGCTGATGATTGCGATCCTGCTGCGGTTCATGGACAGCTTCATGATCTATACCGAACCGTTCGTGGTCACCGGGGGCGGGCCGGGCAATGCCACCACATTCTTGTCGATCGACCTGGTGAAGATGGCGCTGGGGCAATTCGATCTGGGTCCGGCTGCGGCGTTCAGCCTGATGTATTTCCTGGTGATTCTGCTCATTTCATGGGTGTTCTACACCGTGATGGTTAACCTCGACAAACGGGATGGTGTGTGATGGGCAAGGGTTTTCGCATCAATGGCTCGGCAGTGGTGATGGGGCTGTACCTGTTGTTCCTGCTGCTGCCCGTCTACTGGCTGCTCAACATGAGCCTGAAGACCAACACTGAAATTCTAAACACGTTTTCGTTGTGGCCCAATGACCTGACGCTGAACAACTATCGCGTCATCCTGACCGATGCCTCGTGGTACATGGGCTATGTCAACTCGATCATCTATGTGACGATGAACACCGTGATCTCTCTGGCTGTGGCTTTGCCCGCCGCTTATGCCTTCAGCCGCTATCACTTCATGGGCGACAAGCATCTGTTCTTCTGGCTGCTGACCAACCGTATGGCGCCCCCCGCGGTGTTCGCGCTGCCGTTCTTTCAACTCTACAGTTCGGTTGGGCTGTTCGACACCCACATCGCGGTGGCCTTGGCCCATACGCTGTTCAACGTGCCTCTGGCGGTGTGGATCCTGGAAGGTTTCATGCGCGGCGTGCCAAGAGAGATCGACGAAACCGCCTATCTCGACGGTTACAGCTTTACCCGGTTCTTCACCCGCATCTTCATGCCGCTGATTTCCTCGGGCATCGGCGTGGCCGCGTTCTTTTGCTTCATGTTCTCATGGGTCGAACTGTTGTTGTCACGCACCCTGACCAGTGTCGATGCCAAGCCGATCGCGGCCACCATGACCCGAACCCAGGGCGCATCCGGCATCGACTGGGGCGTGCTGGCTGCTGCCGGGGTGCTGACCATCGTTCCCGGTGCCCTCGTGATCTATTTCGTACGCAATTACATCGCCAAGGGCTTTGCCCTGGGCCGGGTATAGGAGAAGACAGCAATGGCATGGATGGCATGGACCGGACCCACCGCACTGTTTTTCTGCATCATCGCGGCGCTGCTGATCACCTTCACGGTGTTGGCGATGAAGTTTCCCGAAACCCCGCGCATCGGCATCTTGCGCATCGAAACGACGCGGGGCGATCGGTTGTTCATTACGCTTCTGGGCAGTGCCTTTATCAATCTGGCTTGGCTGGGGCTGATCGGTGCGAACCAACCCTTCGCGCTGATTGTCTGTTTTGTCTACGCCGCAGCGGTATTCCGCTGGGTGTGACAGACGCTGCGGGCAGGGGCACAAACCCCGGCCCATACGACCAAGAACCGGTTCACCATAGGGAGGAAAACCAATGAACCTGAACCTTAGATCCTCAACCGCGCTGGGCGTTGCCCTGGCCCTGCTGTCAGGGCCCGCCTTTGCTGACATGGAGGCCGCGCGCGCCTTCCTCGATGCCGAGATCGGCGATATGTCGGTGCTGGACCGCGCGGCGCAAGAGGCCGAGATGCAGTTCTTCATCGACGCAGCCGCGCCTTTCACCGACCTCAACATCAAGGTCGTGTCGGAAACCATCACCACCCACGAATACGAAGCAAAGGTGCTGGCTCCGGCGTTTACCGCGATCACCGGCATCCAGATCACCCATGATCTGATCGGCGAAGGCGATGTGGTGGAAAAGCTGCAAACCCAGATGCAGTCGGGCGAAAACATCTATGACGCCTATGTCAACGACAGCGATCTGATCGGCACCCACTGGCGCTATCAGCAGGTGCGCAACCTGACCGACTGGATGGCCAACGAAGGCGCCGATGTCACGTTGCCCACCCTTGACCTTGAAGATTTCATCGGGTTGCAGTTCACCACCGCCCCCGATGACAAGCTGTACCAACTGCCCACCCAGCAATTCGCGAACCTTTACTGGTTCCGGTATGATTGGTTCAACGACGAAAAGAACAAGGCCGACTTCAAGGAAAAGTATGGTTATGACCTGGGCGTTCCGGTCAACTGGTCGGCCTATGAGGACATCGCCGAATTCTTCACCGGGCGCGACCTGTCGCACCTCGATGTGAATGGCGAAGTGTTCGGCAACATGGATTACGGCAAGAAAGACCCGTCGTTGGGCTGGCGGTATACCGATGCGTGGATGTCGATGGCCGGAATGGGTGATGTGGGCGAACCCAACGGCCTGCCGGTTGACGAATGGGGCATTCGGGTGAACGAACAGTCCCAGCCGGTGGGCAGTTGCGTCAATCGTGGCGGCGCCACCAACGACGCGGCTGCCGTCTATGCCGTGACCAAGGCGATCGAGTGGCTGCAAAAGTATACGCCGCCCGCAGCCGCCGGCATGACCTTTGGCGAGGCCGGCCCGATCCCGGCCCAGGGCAACATCGCCCAACAGATGTTCTGGTACACCGCCTTTACCGCCGACACGGTAAAGCCCGGTCTGCCTGTGATGAACGAGGACGGCACGCCGAAATGGCGCATGGCCCCCTCGCCGCACGGTGTGTACTGGAAAGAAGGCCAGAAGGTCGGCTATCAGGATGTGGGGTCCTGGACGCTGATGAAATCCACCCCCGACGACCGCGCCAAGGCTGCTTGGCTGTACGCGCAATTCGTCACCTCGAAAACGGTGGACATGAAGAAATCGGACGTCGGTCTGACCTTCATTCGGGACAGCACTATCAACTCGGATCACTTCTCGCAGCGTGCGGACAAGCTGGGTGGCCTGGTCGAATTCTATCGCTCGCCCGCCCGCGTCGCGTGGTCGCCCACGGGCACCAACGTGCCGGATTACCCCAAGCTGGCGCAACTGTGGTGGCAGAACATCGGCGACGCCATGTCCGGTGCGAAAACCCCACAACAGGCTCTGGATGCGCTGTGCGAAGCGCAGGAAAGCGTGATGGAACGGATTGAGCGTGCCGGCGTACAAGGCGACATCGGCCCGAAGATGAACGAGCCGCAAGACCCGCAATACTGGCTGGACCAGCCCGGTTCGCCAGTGGCCAAGCTCGACAACGAGGAAGAACAACCGCAGACGATCAGCTATGATGAACTGATCAAGTCCTGGCAGTAAGCCTTGCCAACATGAAAAGGGCCGCTCCGGATGAACTCCGGGGCGGCCCGTTTTTGTCTGCAATGGCGATCAGGCGGCGGCGCTGCGTCCGTAATAAAGCGAAACGGTATGTTCGGCCTCGGCGAAGAACAGCCAGCGGGTGATCAGCACGCCGCACAGATGGCTCAGCACCGCCAAGGCCGCCAGCATATGATAAAACGGCAACAATAATATCACGATGGGCGCCGCAAAGGCCAGCAACAGCGCAATCGCGCGCAGCTTGGTGGCGTGTTTGCGGCCGATCACGAACACCATCTCCTTGGTCAGGTAATTGCCCCCTGAATGCGGCGCCTCGAACAACCGCACCTTGCCGATATGGCCAAGGCCCGTGGCGGTTTCCGCTGTGCTGCCACTGGCCGCAAACCGGGCGTCGCCCGCTTGCCAGGCTACGAACTGACCGATCCCGGTCAGCGCCAGCAGGATGATCGCCGCCGGCACCTGGCCTGACAACAGCGCCCCGCCCGACAGGGCATAGGCCAGAAACATCGCGCTGGTCGACCAGTGCGCCCAACGCGGCACCGATCTGATCGAACCATAGATCATCGAGGTGATGTATACCGTGGCCAGACAGGCCAGAGCCCCAAGCCAGCCGAGAGGGGCGATGCGCAGGTCGAACAGAACGATCAATCCGGCAAACAAACCCATCACTGACAGGGTAATAACCGCAGCCCAGCCTTCGCGGCTGAGCCAGGATGTGCGCCACTGGGTGAACGCCTTCAGCGCACGTTCCGGGTGGCCCAGGTGGAAGGTTGACGAGATCAGCCCGCCTACGGCCAGGGCAAAGGCGACGGCGAAGAAAATGAAAGCGTTCAGCCCTTCAACCGGTGGAAAGCCGAGGCCCAGAAAGACCAAAAGGCCAAACCCAAGACCCGACAGGGTGGTGAAAGTGATGATCGAGGCTGCGGGATGCATCAGAGTTTCTCCAGAGCTTTGTCCAGCCAACCCAGAAATCCGGAAGGCGTGGCGGCGACGGGTTCAAGGAACGGCGCCAAAACGTCGATCTGTTCGTCTTTCGGGCGGGGCGGCAGGTATTTGTTCACCGGCTTGGTGCCCTGTTCCGGCATCAGGTCGAATCCGCCACGTTCGGCCACCAGTCTGCTGACATCGCTGTCAGGGTCGCCCAGATCACCAAAATGGCGTGCACCCGCCGGACAGGTGCGCACACAGGCTGGCTGTCGGTCTTCTTCGGGCAGGTTTTCGTTATAGATGCGATCGACACACAGGGTGCATTTCTTCATCACCTGTTCCACCGGGTCCATCTCGCGCGCGCCATAAGGACAGGCCCAGGCGCACAAGCCGCAGCCGATGCAATCCGTTTCGTTCACCAGAACAATACCGTCCTCGACCCGCTTGTAGCTGGCGCCGGTGGGGCAAACGGTGACACAGGGTGCATCTTCGCAATGCAGACAGGATTTCGGGAAATGCACGGTCTGGGCCGGTCCGGTTTCAGGCTGGATTTCGAAACTGTGGATGCGGTTCAGGAAACTGCCCACGGGATCGGCACCATAGGCATCCTTGTCCGACAGGGCCGCGCCATAGTTTTCAGTGTTCCAGCCCTTGCAGGAGGTGACGCAGGCATGACAGCCCACGCAGGTGTCCAGATCAATCACCAGCCCCAGTTTTTTCATGGTGGATGCGGGAAGCTCGGTCATTGTGCCTCTCCTGATTTCTTCTTGCCGAAAATACTCAATTCCACGCCCAATGCGGGCCCCACCGCCCGGTTCATTTTCCCACCTTTTGGCTGACCCGCGCCGGGCCGTGTCCGACAGGCGATGTCTGGGCCGGAATGTCGGGATAGCTGTGGCCGGGGCTGCGCACCTTTTCGATCTTTACCCGCAGATCGAACCAGGCCGCCTGACCGGTGATCGGGTCGGAATTGCTCCACCGCAAACCATCGCCCCTTGCGGGCAACAATTCGTGGATCAGATGGTTCAGAAGGAACCCCTTGGTCGTTTCGGGTGCGTCGTTTTCGAGGGCCCAGGCGCCCTTGCGTTTGCCGATGGCGTTCCAGGTCCAGATTGTGTCTTCGTTCAGCGCAGCCATATGGGCCACGGGCACGGTGATTTCGCCATGTACCGAGGTGACGCGCGCCCAGTCGCCTTCGACGAAATTGTGCTGTTGCCAGAGTTTCGTCGGCACATACAGCGGGTTGCGCCCGTGGATCTGGCGCAGCCAGGCGTTCTGGCTGCCCCAGGAGTGGTACATCGCCATCGGTCGCTGGGTCAGGGCGTGGATCGGATATTCCACCGGGTCGACATGGCCGTCTTCCAGCGGCGGGTACCAGATCGGCAGCGGGTCAAGCGTGGCCTTGATGCGTTCGCGCAGGTGGTCGGGCGGTTGGCGGGTGCCATGGCCTTCGGCGGCCAGCTGGAACCGGCGCAGCGGTTCGCACCATAGCGAAAAGATGTAGGGCGCGGGTTTGTCGAACAGGCCGATCTTCACCGCCCAATCCTGATAGGCCATATTCCACGGCTTGTAATACAGCGCCTCGTCAGGGATGTGGCCCACCCAGAAACCGCCGTTCTTGATGTATTCGTCAAGCTGCGCGGGATTCGGGCCACCCCGACCGTGTTGGAGGGTGGACTGGCCTTCGGCGACGCCCACCCGCCAACCCGCCAGGGGACCAACGCCGGGGCGGCGTTCATGGTTGATGATGTAGTCGGCGTAATCCTTGAACTTCTGTGCGCCGGTCTCGGTGACAAAGCCGGGCAGGCCCAGTCGCGCGCCAAGGTCGATCAGCGCCGACTGGAAGCCTTTGACATTGCGGTCGGGTTCGACAACCGGCCAGCGGATCGCATCGGCGGCGGCGTCTGCCTCGCAGATCGGGCGGTCGAGCAGCGAGATACAGTCGTGACGTTCAAGATAGGTGGTGTCGGGCAGGATCAGATCGGCAAAGGCGACCATCTCCGAGGAATAGGCATCGGAATAGATGATGTGCGGGATCACATATTCGCCGGTTTCGTCCTTGTCGCTGAGCATCTTCATGACGCCTGAGGTGTTCATCGACGAATTCCACGCCATGTTCGCCATGTACATGAACAGCGTGTCGATCTTGTAGGGATCGCCGGCATGGGCGTTGGAAATGACCATATGCATCATCCCATGGGACGACATCGGGTTTTCCCAGGTGAAGGCCTTGTCGATTCGGGCCGGTTTGCCATCGGCGGTCAGGCACAGATCGTCAGGGCCATGGGTGAAGCCCAGGTGCGGGCCGTCCAGCGGTTTGCCGGGGCTGACCTTGCAATGCGGTTTCGGGTGGGCGGTGGCGGGTTTGGGATAGGGCGGTTTGAACCGCATCCCGCCGGGGGTTTCGACACTGCCCAGCAGGATTTGCAGGATGTGCAGGGCGCGGCAGGTCTGAAAGCCGTTGGAATGGGCGGAAATGCCGCGCATGGCGTGGAACGACACCGGGCGGCCAATCATCTTTTCATGGCGGGTGCCGCGGAAATCGGTCCAGGGCTGGTCGATCTCGATCGCCTCGTCAAAGGCCACGCGCGCCAGATCGGCGGCGATGCGGTTGATCCGGTTGGCAGGCAGGCCGATCTGTGCCGCCACGGTTTCGGGGGCATAGGCATCATCGAGGTATTTCTCGGCCATATGTTGAAACACGCTGCGGTGGGTTACGCCGGCCTTGCGCAGGGTGCCGGCCAGGTCAGGCCGGACACCGGGCGCGTCGAAGGCGGCGGGTTTGCCGGTGGCGCGGTCGATGACCATATGTTTGCCGTCTTCAGTGGTCAGCAGCAGGCCGAATTCGGCCGAATCGGGGTCTTCGTTCACCAGGACCGGGGCATTGGTGAATTGTGCGAGATACGGCAGATCAACCTTGCCCGCCTTCATCAGGCAATGCACCAGCGACAGGATGAACAGCCCGTCGGTGCCGGGCGTGATGCCGACCCATTCATCGGCAATGGCGTTATAGCCGCTGCGGATCGGGTTCACCCCGATCACCTTGGCGCCGCGCTTTTTCAGCTTGCCCAGACCCATCTTGATCGGGTTTGAATCATGGTCTTCGGCCACGCCGAACAGCATGAACAGTTTGGTGCGGTCCCAGTCGGGCTGGCCGAATTCCCAAAAGGCGCCGCCCATGGTATAGATGCCCGCCGCCGCCATGTTGACCGAGCAGAATCCGCCATGGGCGGCATAGTTCGGGGTACCAAAGGCCTGGGCCCACCATGAGGTGAAACTTTGCGACTGATCGCGCCCGGTGAAAAAGGCCAGCTTTTCGGGGGCGGTGTCGCGGATCGGTTTCAGCCATTTCACCGCGATGTCATAAGCTTCGTCCCACGAGATTTCCTCGAACTCGCCCGAACCGCGGGGTCCGGTCCGCTTCATCGGGGCGCGCAGGCGGGCGGGGGACAGATGCTGCATGATGCCGGCGCTGCCTTTGGCGCACAGTACGCCCTTGTTCACCGGGTGATCACGGTTGCCCTCGATATAGGCGACCTGCATTTCACCTGCCGTGTCCTTCTTCAGGTGCACATTGATGCCGCAGCGGCAGGCGCACATGTAACAGGTCGTCTTGCGGATTTCGTCGCTGACCTTCGGGGAGGTGTCGATCTTGGGCTGTTGAAACGTCATGGAACAGGCTTCCCTTGGCAGGTGCGGGCTTAGATTGCGGAGCGGATCAGGCCCAGAGCGGCAAGCGCCATGAGCAGGCTCAGACAGAACGGGCGGTAAAACGGTTCAAAGCGCGGGATGAACAGCAGCTTGCCCCCCGCCACACCCACGGCCGCAGGTATGGCAAGGGCAAGGCCGCGGGCCAGTGCTGTGCCATCCATCACGCCGAACCACAGCAGGATGAACAGCGAAACGATGGACGAGGCGAACAGATAAACAACCAGACTGCCGCGCATCTGCCGCGCCGGGCTGTTCGAGGCCAGAACATAGATCGCAACCACCATGCCCCCGACGCTGGCCAGCCCCGTGGCAAGGCCAGCAAGAACGCCAGAGCCGTAAAGGCCGGGGCGGGTGGCCAGAAACGCCATGCGCAGCCTGGCCAGTTGCGTGGCGGCCAGCACCAGAATGACACACAGCGCAATGAGTTTGCTGGTGGCGACATCGACGCTTGTCGTCAGGGCCAGGCCCACCGGCAGGCCTACGGTTGTGCCCACCACAAGGCCGGTGGTGACCGTGCGGTCGGCATCGGCCCAGCCGCCCCGCGCCATCAACGCCGAGGCGACCATTTCCAGCACCCAGCAGATCGGGATCAATTCGACCGGCGGCAGGATCAGCACCGCGCTGGCCATCACCATGGCCGACAGGGCAAACCCGGAAAACCCGCGCACCACCCCCGCGACAAAGGCGATGGCGGCCAACAGGCCCATTTGCGCGGCGGTCAGATCGGTCAGGGCCAGCAGGCTGTTCACTTAAACCGCCTTCCGGCAGATCGCGGCAAGCGCGGCCGAGGCGAGGCGCGCGGCGGGCGGATCGGCGCGCGAGGTCAGCAGGATCGGCACCGCCGCCCCCATGACGATGCCCGCTGCACAGCCGCCGGACAGATAGACCAGCGATTTGAAGATCGCATTGCCCGATACGATGTCGGGCACGATGATCGCATCGGCCTTGCCCGCCACAGGATCGTCGGCCAATCCCTTGGTTGCGGCACTTTCGGGCGACAGGCACAGATCAAGGGCGAGAGGGCCGGCAAAGCTGGCATCGGGAATATTCGCTCGCGCCCATTCGGCCAGTTCCGCCGCCTCGCCCGAGGATGGCACGGCGGCCAGGACGCTTTCGGTGGCCGACAGGAACGCCACGCGGGGGTGGGCATTGCCCAATGTGTGCAGCAGGGCGACGACAGCGCGGGTGGCGTCGTGGCGGGTTTCGATGTTCGGTTGCACATTCACCGCGCCATCGGACAGCAAAAGCGGGCGCCCTCCGGTCGGATGGCTGATGTGAAAGATATGCACCAGACGCGCACCGGTGCGCAGGCCTGCATCGCGGGCAAGGGCGGCCCGCATGAACGTGTCGGAATGCAGGTTGCCTTTCATCAGAACGTCGGCTTCGCCCCGGCCACAGGCCTCGGCGGCGGCCTTGCCCGATTCGGCCTCGCCGGTGGCGGGGATCAGGGGAAAGCCGGAAATATCCCACCCCAGCGCCTTGGCCTGGGCGTGAATGGCGTCGGGTTCGCCGGTGAACACCGGGCGCATGATGCCGGCCTGCGTTGCCTCGAACGCGGCCTGCATCGGCAGCGGCGCCCCGGCACGGGCAATGGCGACACGCGGCGCACCCGCGGCGCGGGCCATGTCCAGCAATTCAGGCGGACAGACCGCCACGGCGGACGACAGGAAGGGCGAGCGTGTGTTGGTCATCGGGGCGGCCCCTTGTGGCAAAAGGCCCCGCCCGGTGATCCGGGCGAGGCGGGGGTATGATCGCACCACCGCTGCGGTGCGGCTGGCGATTTATTCGGCGGCCATGTCGGCGCCGCTGACCCCGGCCACGGCGACCGGCTTTTTCATTGCGTCGCGGCGGAATGGTTCGCCCAGCTCCTGGTTCAACAGCACTTCGATGAAGGTGGTGGTGCCATCCGCCATCTGCGCCTTGATTGCCTTGTCCAGCGCATCGGTCAAACCTTCCATGGTGGTGACCTGAACGCCTTCCAGACCGCAGGCTTGGGCGATCTTGGCATAGGACACCTTGGTATCCAGCTCGGTGCCCACGAAGTTGTCCTCGAACCACAGGGTCGTGTTGCGCTTTTCGGCGCCCCACTGATAGTTGCGGAAGATCACCATGGTGATGCCCGGCCAGTCGTCACGCCCGACCGACACCATTTCGTTCATCGAGATGCCAAAGGCGCCGTCACCGGCAAAGCCCACGACAGGCACGTCCGGCTGGCCGATCTTGGCGCCGCAGATCGCCGGAAAGCCATAACCGCAAGGGCCAAACAGGCCCGGTGCCAGATATTTGCGGCCATCCTCGAAGGTGGGATAGGCGTTGCCGATGGCGCAGTTGTTGCCGATGTCGCTGCTGACGATCGCATCATGGGGCAGCGCGCTCTGGATGGCGCGCCATGCCTGGCGGGGCGACATCTTTTCCGGCTCGCGGTTGCGGGCGCGTTCGTTCCAGGTGGTGCCCGGATCGTCCTGTTCGTGATCGAGACTGGTCAATTCTTGTGCCCAGGCCGATTTTGTCTGTGCGATCAGCGCCTTGCGCTCGGCGCGGCCGGCATCACCGGCGGTGTCGGACAGGTGGGCCAGAATGCCATTGGCCACCTTTTTCGCATCGCCCACGATGCCGACGGCAACCTTTTTGGTCAGGCCGATACGGTCAGGGTTCAGATCGACCTGGATGATTTTCGCGTCCTTGGGCCAATAATCAATGCCATAGCCCGGCAGCGTCGAGAACGGGTTCAACCGGGTGCCAAGGGCGAGAACCACGTCAGCCTTGCTGATCAGCTCCATTCCGGCCTTGCTGCCGTTATAACCCAAGGGTCCGACGAACAGCGGGTGCGATCCGGGGAAGGCATCGTTGTGCTGATACCCCACGCAGACCGGCGCATCCAGCTTTTCGGCCAGGGCCATGCTGGCGGCGATTCCATCTGCCAGAACCACGCCGGCCCCGTTCAGGATCACCGGAAACTTGGCGCTGCTCAGCAATTCGGCGGCGCGCTTCACCGCGTCTTCGCCGCCGGAGGGGCGTTCGAATTCGACCACCATGGGCAGTTCGATGTCGACAACCTGGGTCCAGTAATCGCGCGGAATATTGATCTGCGCGGGGGCAGAGGCGCGATAGGCCTTCAGGATCACGCGGTTCAGCACCTCGGCGATGCGGGTCGGATCACGCACCTCTTCCTGATAGGCGACGCAATCCTTGAACAGGTTCATCTGTTCCATTTCCTGGAACCCGCCCTGGCCGATCGTCTTGTTCGCCGCCTGGGGCGTGACCAAAACCAAAGGCGTGTGATTCCAGTACGCGGTTTTCACAGCGGTGACAAAGTTGGTGATGCCGGGGCCATTCTGGGCGATCATCATCGACATTTCGCCGGTCGCGCGGGTGTAACCGTCGGCCATCATCCCGGCGGTCATTTCATGGGCGCAATCCCAGAACTTGATGCCCGCGCGCGGGAACAGGTCGGAAATCGGCATCATCGCCGATCCGATGATCCCAAAGGCATGCTTGATCCCGTGGGATTGCAGGACTTTGACAAATGCTTCTTCGGTAGTCATCTTCATGTGGGATCCCCTTTGGCTGTTGATGCCCTGTTATATCCAAAATCGACCCCGCAGTAGGGCCAGATGGAACGGCTGATTAGGTCCAGCCCTAGAAAATTGAGCCGAAACGTCTCGATAATTGAACTGCGACTGGTGTACCCGCGATTGACTTGAAAAGAAAGTGTTTCGATCACGCGGCGATCACAGGCGTTTGAACCGCCGATGGCGGCGACAGTGGCGATGCACCCGGATCACGCGGGCAATGCCGATTGCACCCGGCGCAAACCTTCGCGAATCAGCCCCGGTGCGATGGACGAATAGGCCAGCCGATAGAAATTGCGCGGCCCATCGGGCGTCGCAAAAAACGGATGGCCCGGTTCGATCAGCACCGATTGCGCGCGCAGCGTTTCGGCGACCTGCGCCATGTCGGTGCCTTCGGGGGCGCGCATCCACAGCGACGAACCGCCGAAACTGCCCTGCCCGGCGATGGTCAGGCCCAGATCGTCGATCGCTGATTCCATCTCGCGGCGCCGGTCATGATAGGCGCGCCCCATACGGCGGATCAGGGCATCGTAATGGCCCAGCGACAGGAAATAGGCTGTCGTACGCTGGATATGCCCCGGCGGGTGACGCAGCACGGTCGAGCGCAACGCGCGCGCTTCGCGGATGAACGGCGCGGCACCGACAAGATAGCCCAGGCGCAGCCCCGGAAACAGCGATTTGGAAAAGCTGCCGACATAGATCACCCGCCCCTCGGTATCGAGGGATTTGAGCGCCGGAGACGGCGATTTGAGGAAGGACATCTCGAATTCATAGTCATCCTCGACGATCAGCATGTCCTTCTGCGCGGCCCTGTCCAGCAGCGCCTGACGCCGCGACAGCGGCATCGTGGCAGTGGTGGGGCATTGGTGACTGGGGGTGGTGAACACGACATGGGTGTCCTCGGGAATATGCTCGGGCACCAGACCATCGGCATCCACCGGCACCGGCGACAGTGTGCAGCGCGATTGGTGCAGGATGTCGCGCAGGGCGGGATAGCAGGGATCCTCGAACGCCGCGCGGCGCCGTTGGTTCAACAGCACCTGCGCCGCCAGCCAAAGGGCATTCTGCGCCCCCATGGTGATCAGAATCTCATCCGGTTCTGCGAGAATGCCGCGTCGTGGCAACGAATGGCGGGCAATGAACTCGATCAGCCTGGGATCGTCCGATTCGTAATAATCCGAAGTCAACGCGCTGAAATCCTTCTGCCCGAGGGCCTGAACGGCGCAAAGGCGCCAGTTGGCATGGTCGAACAGCGTCGGGTCGGTTTGGCCATAGATGAAGGGAAAGCGGTATTTCTGCCAATCGGCCGGCTTTATCATCCCGGATCCGCCACTGAACCGCTGGCTCAGGGCGCGCGACCAGTCCACGGTGTCAACCCGCCGCGCCGGGGTAAAGGCGTGCGGCTGTGGCGCGTTGTCGGACACATAATAGCCCGAGCGCCCCCGTGCGGTCAGATAATCGTCGGCCAAAAGCTCGGTGAAGGCGAGGGTTACGGTGATGCGGCTGACGCCGAGGTGCCTGGCCAATTCCCGCGAGGATGGCAACCGTTCACCAAGGCGAAACCGGCCCGACAGGATGCCCTGGGCCACCATCTTCTGAATCTGGCTTTGCAGCGTGCCTTCGGCGCGCGGGTCAAGGAAAAAGGTGTCGGGGGCAATTGGCATGTCTGGACCTATCCTGTCACGCAGTCTGGACCTAACACAGAGGTTGCGCAAGGTGGCGCCGTTCTGCCCGGCAATGCCTCCGGCGGAGGTATTTTCAGCAAGAAAGAGGCAGGCGATTGCGCGTTTTGGCGGGGTGGGTATAGTGCTCGTCTGATCGCGGGAGGAAATATGGGCGTGGATGTAGGCATCATCATGGGCAGCCAGTCGGATTGGCCCACCCTGCGTGCGGCGGCGGCGGTTCTGGACGAACTGGGCGTCAGCCAAGAGGCGCGCATCGTGTCGGCCCATCGTACGCCGGACCGGTTGTGGGATTACGGAAAGGGCGCGGTTGACCGCGGGCTGAAGGTGATCATTGCCGGGGCCGGGGGGGCGGCGCATCTGCCGGGGATGATGGCCAGCAAGACCCGGCTGCCGGTGATCGGTGTGCCGATCCAGACCCGGGCGTTGGGCGGTTTGGACAGCCTGTATTCCATCGTGCAGATGCCGCGTGGATTTCCCGTGGCCACGATGGCGATCGGCGCGGCGGGGGCGGTGAATGCCGGGCTGATGGCGGCGGGCATATTGGCGCTGTCGGATGCGGCACTGGCGGCACGGCTGGACGCGTGGCGCGCGGCCCTGTCGGCGTCGATTCCCGAGGTGCCTGTGGATGAGTAAGGTGTTGCAGCCCGGCGATGTGATCGGAATTCTTGGCGGCGGACAGTTGGGGCGCATGTTGGCGCTGGCCGCCGCCCGGCTGGGCCTGCGGTGCCATGTGTACGAACCGGGGGCAGGGGCACCGGCGGGCGAGGTATGCGCGGAATTGACCTGTGCCGCCTATGACGATGACAGGGCCTTGCGGGCCTTTGCGGCATCGGTGGATGTGATCACTTATGAGTTCGAAAACATCCCGACATCGGCGCTGGACGTTCTGGAGCAGCACTGCCCGATCCGTCCGGGGCGCGAGGCGTTGCGCGTGTCGCAGGACCGGCTGAGCGAAAAGCAGTTTCTGAACGGTCTGGGCTTGGCCACTGCACCTTTCGCAGCTGTGGATGCGTTGGACGCGCTGCACACTGCGGTGACGTCGATCGGCGTTCCTGCGATCCTGAAAACCCGGCGGCTGGGCTATGACGGCAAGGGGCAGGTGCGGATTGATGACGCCGGGCAGGCCGCCGGCGCTTTTGCCGCCATGGCGGGCGCCGCCGCGATCCTGGAAGGGTTTGTTGATTTTACCCATGAGGTTTCGGTGATCGGGGCGCGGGGGGCCGATGGCCGGGTGGCTTGTTTCGATCCGGGGCAGAATATGCACCGCGATGGCATTCTGCACACCACCACCGTACCTGCACAGTTGAACCGGGCCCAGCTGACCGATGCGGTGATCGCCACGGGTCGGATTCTGAACGCGCTGGAGTATGTCGGGGTGATCGGGGTTGAGTTGTTTGTGACGGCGCAGGGCCTGATCGTGAACGAAATCGCGCCGAGGGTGCATAATTCCGGCCACTGGACGCAGAACGGCTGTGTGGTGGACCAGTTCGAGCAGCATATCCGCGCCGTGGCGGGCTGGCCGCTGGGCGACGGACGGCGGCATTCCGACATCGTGATGACCAACCTGTTGGGCGATGACGTGGCGCAGGTGCCTGATCTGGCGCGCGACCCGGCCCATGCAATCCACCTTTACGGCAAGGCCGAGGCGCGGGCCGGGCGCAAGATGGGGCATGTCAACCGCTGGATCGGCGCGGCGGCCTGAGGCTCAGCCGGGGTGGATGAACCGGCCGGTGCGCAGGAAGGCGAGGGTTTGCATGATGACGGTTGGCGCCATCATCATGAATGTGTGGGTGACGGGCAGGATGATATGATCGTCCATCCCTTGCAGAGTGGTCGAGGCCACGGAAACCTTGCC
>JAACVA010000084.1:177-3455 GCA_009992615.1 Rhodobacterales bacterium | reverse complement strand
GATCACCCCCAGGTCGAACCGGGGCTGCGGCAGCACATTGGGCAGGCTGTCCGGTCGGGTGCCCAGTTGCAGACCGGCGGGGCCATTCAGCCACTGGAACGGGCCGAGATCGCCGAAATAATCCACCAGTTCGCTGCCATGGTTCGGCGGGGCCAACATTACGACGCGGCCCATGCGGGCGGGCCGGTTTTGCTCCAGCCAGACCCGGACGAGGATGCCGCCCATGGAATGAGTCACGAAATGCACCGTGTCGTCGCCGCACCGGGCGACTGCGGCGGGCACAGTGTCGGCCACCAGATCGGCGATCGGTGCGCCGGTTGAGGGGTATTCGGCATTTACCGTGGTGAACCCTTCGTATTGCAACGCCTCGGCCATCACCCTCATCGACGTCGCACTGCGCGCCAGGCCATGCAGCAACACCACGCAATCGGCCCTTGCGAGGCCGGGCAGCAGGACAAGACTGAGGATCAGGGCAAAGCGCATGGGTTTCCTATAGGGATAAAGGCCGCCGGGTGCACCTGTGACACATCGGTTCACCCGCGCCGCGCGCCCAGCACACCCAGCGCGACACCGCCCAACACCAGCAGGGCAGCGATGACAAAGCGTGCGGTCAGCGGTTCGGCCAGAAACACCATGCCCCCAAGGGCCGCCAGCACCGGAACCGTCAGTTGCAACAGCGCAGCCGAGGCGGCGGCGAGGCGCGGCAGAACCGTGTACCACAGCGCATAACCCAGCCCCGAGGCAACAACGCCCGACGCGATGGCCAGGGCAACACCTGCCGCGGTGATCGGCGCAGAGGTGGTCTCTGACGGCCACAACAGCATAACCGCCACGATCGGCGGTGTGGCCAGCACGAAATTGGCCGCCGTCGCCGCCAGTGGATCGCCTGACTGGCGCCCGATCAGCGAATAGAGGCCCCAGCCCAGCGCCGCAGCCGCCATAAGCGCAGCGTGCCAAAGCGATGGCGCCGCCGTACCGGCAGGCCACAACAGCCATGCAAGCCCGCCCAATGCCAGCGCGGCCCCCAGCCAGCGGGCGGGCGGAACGGTTTCGCGTGCGATCAGCGCACCGGTGAACATGACCACCTGCACGCCACCAAACAGGATCAGCGCGCCAACGCCGCTGTCGAGGGAAACATAGGCGGCAGAAAACCCGATCAGATAAAGTATCAATGACAAGACGCCGTTCAATCGCCCGACGCCGCCAAAGGCGAACCGGCCGTCGCGCCACAGCACCATAAGGGCAAGGGCCCCGGCACCCGAGGCAAGGCGCAGGGCGGCAAAGGGCATCGCGCCCATTTGTCCGCCGCCCACCCCGGCACGGGTCAATACCGAATTGCCGGCAAAGGCCAACAAAACAAGACCTACGATCAGGGGCGTTCCGATGGGCCAGGCTGGTTTCATGAAAATTCCCGCTGCGATGTCTTGCCGCCGCAGCGGAAAGGGCTGTGGTCAGTGAACGCTGACCGGTGCCATGTCGTTTTGCCGTGCCACGATGAACGCCAAACGCCGGTCGCGGACCAGCGCAAGGCGATCACCGTCAACGTTGTGCACCGCGTAAATCTCGTCCAGCCCATCGGCCTGTTCGCGTACATCGGCGGGCAGATCGTCCACCTTTACGGGCCGCACATAGACGGTGTTCTGGAATTCGCCCTTGGGCGCTTCGGTCTTGATGGTCATTTACTCACCCCTTCACACATTAACCTCTGGTAATTTCGATCCGGCGCACAACCGTTTCGGGCACGCTGCGGTGCAAATCGACATGCAACAGCCCGTTTTCGATCCGTGCACCGGCAATTTCTACACCATCGGCCAGCACGAAGGTGCGCTGGAACTGGCGCGCGGCAATCCCACGGTGCAAAAACACCCGATCATCGCAGGTATCCTCCGCCTGTCGGCCGCGGATGACAAGCTGTCGGTCCTCGACGGTGATCGCCAGGTCGGTTTCGCAAAACCCGGCCACGGCCAAGGTAATGCGATAGCCGGTGGGGCTGGTCTGTTCGATGTTGTAGGGCGGATAGCCGCCGGTATCGGCCTTCGCGGTACGTTCGACCAGACGTTCCAATTGCTCGAACCCGAGCAGAAAGGGATGCGACCCCAAAGCCATTTTTGTCATCGGCCCGTCCTTTTTCAAAGCGACAGTGCATCAAGAATGCGGCCCCGTTATGGCGACCTGCATCACCGATATGGGAAGATTGAATCAAACCTGCAAGGGTTTTGCGATATGTATGGAAAAGGCTGGTGCGAATCGCGCTACTCTGCCCCACGTCCACGATACCAACGCAAAGACAGCACAAAATGAATGCATCCAGCCGACTGGACCACACCGACATCCTGCGCATCCGTCTTGAGGTGTTGCGACGCGAACACCGCGATCTGGACGATGCCATTCACGCCTTGCAGGAACGCGGCACCGCCGAACCGCTGACGCTGCGGCGGCTGAAGAAGCAAAAACTGTCGCTGAAAGATCGCATCGCGCAGCTCGAGGATGAGGTTTTGCCCGACATCATCGCCTGACCCGGCCCCACGGATCACGCAGCGGTGCGGCAAATCACGTTCACGATGTCGCCATACCGTTCTCTCGCCATAAGGGTGGCGTACCCGAAATCAGCCAGAAATGCCTCAAGCGCGGCACGCTCGGTTTGCAACACTTCAACCATGACAATGGGTTTGTCGCGGCTCAGGGTCTTTTGCAGCCCGTTCAGCACCTTCATTTCGTGGCGTTCGGCGTCAATCTTGACGAAACCCACTCGCTCATCAGTCAGATAGTCATCGCCCTTCCGCACCGGCACGGTTTCCACCGGTCCTTCGCCCTCATCCCCGGACAGGATCGCCAGTGTTCCATGGTTGTCGGCCGCCAGAAGCCGCATATGTGCCGTTCCCGGCGCATCGGACAGCGCCACCTTGTGCAGCGTGACCCGATCCTGAAGCCCGTTCAAGGCGACGTTGAAGGCAAGCCGCGGATAGGCCCAGCCGCCGGGTTCAAAGGCGATAACCTTGCCCGCGCCGATCATCGCGGCAAAATAAACAGTGTGATTGCCGATGTTGGCGCCGACATCCAGCATGACCTCTTGAGGATCGACAATGCCACGAAGATACTCAAGTTCATCTTCTTCGAAGAAACGGCAGTTGAACAGATCTTTCCCGATCAGATCAAAACAGTTTTCGAGATAAAACCGGATGTCGCGCCCATTCCTTTGCCACCCGACCACCACTCCGTCATGCAGCTTCTGTGGCGTAACGGGACGCTTGCGGATCTCGTATCCGAGTTTGGACAGC
>JAACVA010000084.1:0-147 GCA_009992615.1 Rhodobacterales bacterium | reverse complement strand
CTCGCGTCTTGAATTCGCTTCGCACTATGCCGCAAGACTGCTGAAAAGGCAAAACAACGCCAGTCATTCGAGATGCCGCGCGCCAATTCAGGCGCACGGCATTAACTGTTTCACCAAGGCAGACAATTGCCTCGCACATTCCGGCTG
>JAACVA010000156.1:363-5416 GCA_009992615.1 Rhodobacterales bacterium | reverse complement strand
GCAAGACGGCCTCAACCGTCCCCGCAAACAGCGCCACACCGCCAAGCGCATTTTTGAACGGCTGCGGAACGAGCACCGGTTTCAAGGTGGCTACACGACGGTCAAGAAACACATCCCCGAAGCTCTCGCCGTATTCTCCCGGCCTTAACTTCACCGCCAAAGGCTGCGAACCCATCCGGGGCTCTGCCCGTTCAGGGTGCGCATTCAGGGCTTAAACACGCCACTGGCGTGTTTCCCAGGCGCCCTGAACCCTGACCGGGCGCTCCGTCCAACAGGAGCTGAAACGGCGTATCGTCAAGGTCAGGGTATTCTCAATGACGAAGCCCTGCTGCGCCGCGTCAGCACCGTGCTGGTAAGAACGACGGGAAATGGGCCACCGACACCAAGGCTGCATCAACTGCGAATGCCAGCATGCGCGACCCGCTTTCAGCAGAATTTCCAGACAACAGGTTGCTCTATCGTCCCCGCCGAGACTAACGTCACGCGCCCGGGCTTCTTCTTGCCAAAAATACTCAGGTTACACCCAAAGCGGGCGGCGCGACGTGTCTATCAGGGAAACGGCAGGCGCATGTCGACCGCCAAGGGCCAGGGTTGCGGCGCGCAGGGTTTCGATCGCATCGGATGCATGGGGCGGCAGATCGGCGGCCGGAATCGCCTGACCAAAGCGCACGGTGAAGGGTTGGCGATGCTTGTTCAGCGTCTCGTGAAACAAGGTGACATCGCGAAGGGTTGGGTGAATCGCATCAAAGAGATAGAACAGGGCCGAGTTTCTGGCGCGGATATTCACCGGTATCACCGGCAGATCGAACTTGCGCGCAATCATCGCGGCGCTGGTCATCCAGGGCCGCTCGAACAGGCTCAGACCGCGCCTTTTGGCCAAGCGGCCGGATGGAAAGATCAGCCCGATGCGCCCCTGCGAAATGGCGGTGCGGGTGGCGCACATCGTTTCTCGGGTCTTGCCGTGGCTGCGCCGGTCTACACGCCATTCGACAGGCAGGATCAGATCGTCCATCTGTGGCAGCACCCTGAGGATGTCGCCGTTGGCATAGATGAACAGATCGGGCCGCATCGGTGCGATCAGGTGGTGCAGGATGATGCCGTCGGCGATTCCGGTTGGATGGTTGGCCACCAGAAGGGCAGGCCCCTTGGCGGGCAGATGGCCCAGCCCCTCAACGCTGACACGGTGGGCCAGCAGCGCGCCCATTTCGGCCATGATCTGTGTGCTGTCAAAATGTTCAAGCCGACTGGCCAGGGCGACTGTGCTGCGATAGCCCAGCAGGCGGTACAGCGCCGCGCGCGCCAGCGACGTACCGGGCCGCTGTGCATAGAGCCAGGGCGCGCGGTCGCGAATGAGGGGTTCTATGCGGTGGTCCATGATATTTCTGACCAAAGGAAGATAACATGTCTGTGACCATGCCGCGACGGTTTTGTAAGACAAGTCCTCATTGCAATATTTCCGTTCTTTTGTACTGAAAAAAGCCGCCGCCGGAAGAGAACTGACGCTCAGCCGAGAATTCGGCCGAGCATTTCAGTGGTGTCGCGCGACAGGCCCGGCGTCTCGAGGATTCGCTGCAACGCGCCACGCATCAGCGCCTGACGGTCGGCATCATAGCGTCGCCAGGTTTCAAAGATCGTGGTCATCCGCGCCGTGGTCTGCGGGTTCAGCGGATCAAGCCGGATAAGCCAGTCGGCGATCAGGTCATACCCTGCGCCGTCCGCCGCATGCAGCCCGGCGTGGTTGCCCGCCAGCCCGCCAATCAGCGCGCGGAAGCGGTTCGGGTTCTTCCAGTCAAAATCGGCATGGCGGCTCAGCGCATCCGTCACGCCGACTGCCCGTTCGGGTGCGGCCTGCATAGGTTGCAACATGAACCATTTGTCCATGACCAGCCGATCGGTTTGCCATTGGCGCGCGAAGGCGGCCAACGCGCTGCCGCCTTGTTCGATGGACAGCAGCACCGACAGCGCGCCCAACTGCTCGGTCATGTTGTCGGCCCCGGCGAATTGTTTTGTCGCCCGCTTGCCGCCATCGACCAAGGCGAGGAACCCCAGGGCGGCCTGGCGCAGTGCTCGCTTTCCCGCCGCCTTTGAATCGGGGCGGTAGGGGCCGGGAATGTGCATTTCGTTGTAAAGCGACGCAAAACTGTCGGCTTGGGCCTCGGCGATGGCCGTGGCCAGGCGGCGACGGGCGGTGTAAATCACATCTGGGTCCGGCGTCAGGCCGCCATCGAACAGGGTTTGTGCCATGTCATCCTCACTGGGCAGGGCCAGCACGAGGGCACGGAACGCCGGGTCCAACGTGTCATCGCGCAACACCTGTTCCAGCGCCGAAAGATAGGCCGGGCCGGGCGCGGCGCCCTCGGTGATCATGCCGGTCAGCACATCCTTGGCCAGGGCGCGCCCTGCCTCCCAGCGGTTGAAAGGATCGGTGTCATGGGCCAGAAGGAAGGCGCGCTGTTCGGCGGTTTGCGGGCGATCAAGGATCACCGGCGCAGAAAAGCCCCGCAGGATCGACAGGACCGGGCGCACGCCTTCAGTGTCAAAGGTCAGGGTGGTTTCCGCTTCGCTCAGCTCGACCACCTTGGTTGCAACCATTTCATGCCCATCGGGGTGCAACAGCCCGAACGCCACAGGAATGACATGCGGCCGCTTGTCGTTCTGGCCGGGGGTGGGCGGCGTGTGCTGGGTCAGGCGCACGGTCAGACGATTGGCCTCGAATGTTTCCTCGACCTTCAGGCGCGGTGTGCCCGGCTGGCTGTACCAGCGTTTGAACTGGCTCAGGTCGCGGCCCGTGGCATCCTCAAACACCGTCAGCCAATCCTCGATCGTGCAGGCCTGTCCGTCGTGGCGGTTGAAATACATATCCAGCGCGCGATAGTAATCCTCATCGCCCACCAGGCGTTTCAGCATCCCGATCAGCTCGGCCCCCTTTTCGTACACTGTGGCGGTGTAGAAATTGTTGATCTCGACATAGCTTTCGGGCCGCACCGGATGGGCCAGCGGCCCGTTGTCCTCGCGGAACTGCCGGGCGCGCAGTTGCAGCACCGATTCGATCCGTTTGACCGGCGCGCTGCGCATGTCGCCGGAAAACTGCTGATCGCGAAACACGGTCAACCCTTCCTTCAGGCACAGTTGAAACCAGTCACGACAGGTGATCCGGTTGCCGGTCCAGTTGTGGAAATATTCGTGGGCGATGATCCCCTCGATCAGCTCGTAATCGCGGTCGGTGGCGGTTTCCGGGCTGGCCAGGACGTATTTCGAGTTGAAGATGTTCAACCCCTTGTTTTCCATCGCACCCATGTTGAAATCGTCAACGGCGACGATGTTGAAATGGTCCAGATCATATTCCCGGCCATAGACCTGTTCATCCCAGGCCATCGACCGTTTCAATGCGTCCAGCGCATAGGCGCATTTGCTTTCATCGCCCGGACGCACATGGATGCCCAGGTTCACGACCCGCCCTGACACTGTGGTGAACGTGTCACGCGCCGCCACCAGATCGCCCGCCACAAGGGCGAACAGATAGGCGGGTTTTGGCCACGGGTCTGACCATTCGGCCCAATCCGTGCCCTGATCCCCGGGATTGCCGTTGGACAACAGCACCGGCAGATCGGATTCGATGCGCACGCGGAACGGTGCCATCACATCGGGACGGTCGGGGTAAAAGGTGATCTTGCGAAACCCCTCTGCCTCGCACTGGGTGCAATACATGCCGTTCGACATGTACAATCCTTCCAGCGCGGTGTTGTCCTGCGGCGCAATCTCGACCTCGCAGGCCCAGGCAAAGGCGCCTTCCGGCACGGCGACGCTCAGCCCGGTGGCGGTGATGTCAGGTGTGACCGGCGCATCATTGATGTGGGCCGAAATCAGCCGCAGGTTTTCACCGTCCAGATGCAACCTGCGCGATGGATCCGCGGCGGGATTGGGCCGAAAGGCAATGACCGAGCGCACGCGCGTTGCGGTGGGGTGCAGGGCAAAGCCCAGATCGACCTGATCGACGAGATGCGAAAACGGGCGATAGTCCGACAGGTGCACAGCCTGGGGTGCTGCATCTTTCATGGGGGGCCTTTCGGGAAATTGCGTATGAACTTTTGCGTTGGACAGACGTTAGGCATTCAACACGCCGGCTTCAATGGCCGGTTTTCCCCTGCTAAGGAGGCATCCATGTCTGCACCCGACACCGACATCAAGACCGAGAAAAAACGCCACAAACCGGCGCTGATCGGCATCGCCGTCGCATTGGGGTTTGCCGCAGTGGCTTTGGTGGTGTTCCTTGTCTTGACTGTCGCCAGAGGCAACCCCCCCCAAGGCGCTGATGTTCAGATTGATGGGCGCACCGGCGCGCCGGTCGCAACCGAATAACCCTTGCCAGCGGGGCAGGGCGCACCATTTTGCAAGCCATGCAACGTAACGTCAAGAAAACCGATTTGCCTACCAAAGTCTGCGCTCGGTGCGGCCGTCCGTTTGCCTGGCGCAAGAAATGGGCGCGCGATTGGGATAACGTACGCTTTTGTTCCGAGCGATGCCGCCGCGAAAAGCCACCGGGCGCGCAAAAGGCTGGGCAGACGCCCTGAGGCGAAAACCTGATGATGTTCTTTTCGAGACGTTTTGCAAGCGAACAAGCCTTGTTCCCACGATAGTTCCTCGGGTTACCTTTGGTCATAACAGGCCTTGCGGGCGGCAAGTATGAATGCCCCCCTGGCGGGTTTTGCTGGCGCCGGCCGCAAAAGACACCCTGCCAGGGCGCGCGCAAACCTGACCAGGCAGTTAAAGGATAACATACATGTCAGAAAAAGTGGATCTCGACCCCGAGGAAGAAAAACAGGCCAATGCGCATGAAAGTGTTTCGACCTCGGTCATCTTCGAGGCCATCCGCCGCGAAGGCGAACGTGAACTTTCGCGTCCTTTCAGTGCGCTCTGGTGGTCCGGTGTCGCGGCAGGGCTGGCGATCAGCACGTCGGTTCTGAGCAAAGGGTTTCTCGCCTCGATACTGCCCGATGCGGATTGGGCCGCTGGCATTTCGAACCTGGGTTACACCGTAGGGTTTCTGATCGTG
>JAACVA010000156.1:0-327 GCA_009992615.1 Rhodobacterales bacterium | reverse complement strand
ATCATGCCGATCCTGCCGTTGTTCCTATCGCCAACACGGTCGAACTTCGTGCAGACGGCGCGGCTGTGGGGCATCGTATTCGCGGCCAACATGACGGGTTGTCTTGCGGCGGCGGTAGTGCTGGTGCACGGGTATATCGTACCGGATGTGCGGTTCGAGGGTATCCTGTCCATTTCGCGCCACTACGCCGAGGCGACCCCGTTCGAGCATTTCGCCTGGGGCATTCCGGCCGGCTTGAGACTGTGCAGAATTTTGTGCCCTGGCGTGGTAACCCCCTGATGAGGAGACCCACGCATGAGCATTGACAAAGACCTTTTGGACCGGCTG
>JAACVA010000155.1 GCA_009992615.1 Rhodobacterales bacterium | reverse complement strand
AATTCGAGGATAACGTCGATATTGATGTGGCCACGACCGACGCTCGCGATGCCGTGTCGCGCATCGCCAATCAACTGCCCGAAGGGGCCGAGACGCCACAGATCGTCAAGGCCGACGCCAATGCCCAGCCGGTGATCCGCGTCGCTGTCACCTCGGCCGAAAGATCACCGCAGGATCTGACGCGTCTGGTGCAGGACCGGGTCGAGGACCGGCTGCTGTCGGTTGCCGGTGTGGCCGATCTGCAAATCTATGGCAACCGCGAGCCGATCTTTCGCGTCGATATAAACCAGCTGGAACTGGCAAGCCGTGGTCTGAGCCTGGCCGATATTCGCGCCGCCTTGGCCGATGTGGCCTATGATGCGCCAGCGGGAGACCTATCTGGCGACCGCCAGACGATTGCCGTCCGCTCGACTGCCACTGTCGCCACCCCGGACGCGTTCGAAGCGCTGGAAATCCGCGATCAGGTTCGCATCCGTGATGTGGCCACGGTAACCCTCGGCCCCGAGCCTGACCAGACGATCCTGCGCGCCAACGGGCAGACCGGGCTGGGCCTTGGCGTGATCCGGCAGGCCACGTCGAACACCCTGGAGATTTCGGCGGCGGTGCGGGCTGTGGTCGATGATCTGCAAACCACGCTGCCTGCGGATGTGAACATCTTTGTCACCTCTGACGATGCGGTGTTCATCAACGGCTCGATCACCGAGGTGATCAAGACGTTGCTGTTGGCGGTGGGCATCGTTGTCGTGGTGATCTTTGTGTTCCTGCGCGACCTGCGCTCGACCCTCATTCCGGCGCTGACCATGCCGATTGCCCTGGTGGGCACCCTTGCGGGGATATATCTGGCCGGATTTTCGATCAATATCCTGACGCTGCTGGCGCTTGTGCTGGCCACAGGCATGGTGGTGGATGATGCCATCGTCGTGCTGGAAAACATCGTGCGCCGCCGCAGCGAAGGCATTGGCCCACGGGCGGCGGCGGTTCTGGGCACCCGGCAGGTGTTCTTTGCGGTTGTCACCACCACGGCCACCCTTGCGGCGGTGTTCGTGCCGCTGTCGTTTCTGCCGGGGCAGGCGGGGGGGCTGTTTCGCGAATTCGGCTATACCCTGGCCATCGCGGTGGGGCTGTCGTCGGTTGTGGCGCTGACCCTGTGCCCGGTTCTGGCGGCGCTGCTGCTGACCCGCGACATGTCGCGCGACGATCAGGCGCGCGGGCCTCTGATCTGGCTGGGAAACCGGCTGGGCGGGCTGTATGCGCTGCTGCTGCGCGGGGCGCTGGCCAATCCTCTGGTGGTGGTGCTGATCGCCGGGTTGTTCGCCGCAACCGCCGCGTTCATGGCCGGCTCGATCCGTCAGGAACTGACCCCCCCCGAGGACCGCGCCATTGCGTTGCTCAGCGTGTCGGCGCCGCAGGGGGTGTCGCTGGCCTATACCACGGCCAAGATGAACGAGATCGAGCGTTTGATCGACCCACTGCGCGAAAGCGGTGAGGTGACGAACGTGTTTTCGATTACCGGTTTCGGGTCGGACAACCGGGGATTCATGGTGATGACCCTGGCCGAATGGGACCAACGGTCGCGCAGCCAGCAGGAAATCGTCGGCCAGATCAACGGTGCGCTGCGCGGCGTGATCGGCGTGCGGGCGTTTGCGATCCAGCCCAATTCTCTGGGCATACGGGGGGCGGGGCGGGGCCTGACCTTTGCCGTCACCGGCGACAATTACGATCAGTTGGCCGAAGTGTCGGAACGGCTGGTCGTGCGGATGCAGGAAAACCCGGCCTTCGGTCAGGTGCGTCTGGAATATGAAACCACCCAGCCGCAACTGTTCATCCAGATTGACCGGGTGCGCGCGTCGGATCTGGGGGTGCGCATTGCCGGTCTGGGCGAGGCGCTGCGCGCGGTGCTGGACGGGCGCACGGTCGGGTCGGTGTTCATCGACGACCGCAGCTATGACATTCAGATGATGTCAACCTCGGACCCGGTGAATGATCCGGGCGATCTGGAGCGCATCTTCATTCAGGCGGGCGACGGCCAGATGGTGCCGCTGTCCAGCTTTGTCACGCTTGAGGAACGCGCCGTCGCGCCGGAACTGAACCGCGAAGGGCAGAACCGGTCTGTCGAGATTTCGGCGGGCCTGACGCCGGACCTGTCCCTTGGCGATGCCCTGGCGCAGGTTCAGGCGCTGGCACCCGAGGTTCTGAGCGATGTGAACCGCATCGTGCCGCTGGCCGAAGCGGCGACGCTGGACCAGACGGCGGCGGGGCTGATCCTAACCTTCGGCTTTGCGATCCTGATCGTGTTTCTGGTGTTGTCGGCGCAATTTGAAAGCTTTGTGTCGGCGGTTGTGGTGATGGCAACCGTGCCGCTGGGGTTGGCCTGTGCGGTATTCGCGCTGATTTTTGCCGGGCTCAGCCTGAATGTCTATAGTCAGATCGGCTTGGTGATGCTGATCGGGATCATGGCCAAGAACGGGATATTGATCGTCGAATTCGCCAATCAGCTGCGCGATGAAGGGCAGGATGTGGCCAGCGCGATCTTTGACGCCTCGACGATCCGACTGCGCCCGGTGATGATGACCATGACATCCACCGTGCTGGGCGGCGTGCCGTTGATCCTGTCCGCCGGCGCCGGGGCCGAGGCGCGCGAGGCGCTGGGGTGGGTCATTGTCGGCGGGCTGGGTCTGGCCACGGTCTCGACGCTGTTCCTCACGCCGGTCGCCTATTTGCTGCTGGCGCGGTTCACGACACCGAAATCCGAGAACGAGGCGCGGTTGAACCGCGAACTGGTCGCGGCGGGCGACGCAGTTTGAGACCGCAGCGGCGCTCAACCTGTGGCGTGCCGGGCCAAGGCGGCGGCGCGGGTTTCGCTCAGGCTCAGATTGGTGGACAAGATGTCGGGGTCGACCTTCACGTCGATCACCGCCGCCACCCCCGCCGCCCTGGCGCGGGCAAAGGCCGCCGGAAACTGATCGGTTTGCGTCACCACCTCGCCGTGGCCGCCGTAGGCGCGGGCCAGTGCGGCAAAATCGGGATTTATCAGGTCAGTGCCGCTGACCCGACCTGGATAGTTGTTTTCCTGGTGCATCCGGATCGTTCCATAACGACCGTTGTTCACCACCACCACGATGGGGGTGGCGCCATGCTGGATTGCCGTGGACATTTCGTTCAGCGTCATCTGAAAACAGCCATCCCCCGCCAGACAAACCACACAACGCCCCGGATGGGCGATGGACGCCGCCACCGCCGCCGGAAAACCATAGCCCATGGAACCGCTGGTTGGTGCCAGTTGTGTGCCATACTGCTTGAACCGGAAATAGCGGTGCAGGAAGGCGGCGTAATTGCCCGCGCCATTTGTCAGGATCGCATCCTCGGGCAGGTTGTCCGATAGCCAGGTGATCACCTGCTCCGTCTTGACAGCGCCCGGCGTTTCTTTGGGCTGTTGCCAGCCCTCGTATTCCGCGCGTGCACCGGCGCGCCAGGCGCTGTCACGCGGCAATGCGGGCCGGGCGGCAAGATGCGCGATCACATCTGCGGCGCGGGCGGAAATCGCCAGATCTGCGCGGAACACCCGGCCAATCTCGTTCGGGTCGGGGTGGATGTGGGCAATGGCGACACCGGGCGCGGCGGGGGGGATGATGTCATAGCCATTGGTCACGATGTCACCAAACCGCGTGCCGAGCAGCACCAGAAGATCGGCCGCGCGCAGCCGCGCGCCCAGTTTCGGGTTCATTCCCACCGCCAGATCCCCGGCATAGGCGGGTGAACGGTTGTCGATGTGCCCCTGACGGCGGAACGACACCGCCACGGGCAGATGCCACGCCTCGGCAAAGCGTTGCAGGTCGGCGGCTGTCGCGCTGCTCCACCCCGGACCACCGGCGACGATCAGCGGGCGTTGCGCCTGTGCGATCATGTCGGTCAGGGCGGTGATCTGGTCTTGCGTCACCCCCGCGATGGCGGGGGCGGTGGGCGCAAGGTCAGGCGTGTCACACAGCGCCGACAGCATGTCTTCGGGCAGCGCCAGAACCACCGGGCCGGGCCGTCCCGAGGTGGCGACGTGAAACGCGCGCATGACGTATTCGGGCAACCGCTCGGTCTGATCCACCTCGGCCACCCATTTCACCATCCCGCCGAAAAAGCCGCGATAATTCACCTCCTGGAACGCCTCGCGGTCACGGTGATTGCGGGCAATCTGTCCGACAAAAGCGACCAGCGGGGTGGAATCCTGCATCGCCACATGCAATCCGGCGCTGGCGTTGCTGGCGCCGGGGCCACGGGTGACAAACAGCACGCCGGGCCGGCCTGTCAGTTTGCCCCACGCCTCGGCCATCATTGCGGCGCCGCCTTCCTGACGGCAAACCACGTTTGCGATGCCGTTTTCATACAACCCGTCCAGCGCCGCCAGAAAACTTTCGCCGGGCACCGAAAACACACGGTTTACCCCGTGCAGTGCCAGTGCATCCGCCAGTATTTGTCCGCCGTGCCGTGCCATGGGGTGTCTCCTGCTGTGGTCTTGCCGTGGGATAGCTTTGAGTGGCATCTCGGCCACCTGCCGTAAAGGGGCGGTGCGGCCTTGAGCGATGATCCACAGGCCCTATCTGTCTAACACAGCCTTTGACCCGGACGGACCCAACCTATGAGCCTTGCCCTTGCCGCCCGTATCGCCCGGCGTGAACTGCGCGGCGGGATAAAGGGGTTTCGCGTGTTTCTGGCCTGTCTGACCCTGGGCATTGCCGCCATCGCCGCCGTGGGCACCGTGCGGGAAAGCATCGGGCGCGGGTTGGAACGCGAAGGTGCGTCGATTCTCGGTGGCGACATGTCGATCGAGCTGACCTATCGGTTCATTTCCGATGCAGAACGCGGCTGGCTCGAAAGCCTGGGGCAGGTGTCGGAAATCGTCGATTTCCGGTCCATGGCCACGGTCACACGGGGAAGTGATGCAGAACGCGGACTGACCCAGGTCAAAGGCGTTGACGAAACCTATCCGCTCTATGGGGCCGTCGCGCTGGAGCCGGAGATGCCGCTGTCCATGGCGTTGGACGGCCAGAATGGCCTGCCCGGCGCAGTGATGGACCGGGTGCTGCTGGATCGTCTGGGCCTGGCACCTGGCGATGTGTTTCGCCTCGGCACCCAGGATTTTGCCGTCATGGCGGTACTGACCCGCGAACCCGACAGTGGCGCCGGCGGGTTCGGTCTGGGCCCGCGCACCTTGGTGCGCACCTCGGCACTGGCTGATTCGGGGCTGTTGTCGCCGGGCACATTGTTTGAAACCGTATATCGCGTG
>JAACVA010000154.1:3260-5406 GCA_009992615.1 Rhodobacterales bacterium | reverse complement strand
CGGCGTCGACCAGTTCCTGATGTCTCGCGCCAGCGCCTCGGCCTTGCTGGTGAAGTCGCTGTTCCCGGCCGGGTTGTAACGATCCGTGCCCGGATGCAGGCTCATCGGTGTGGGCCAGGATGAAGATGCGAATCCGCTGGTGCGGCGCGCGTGCTCGGGGGAAACGGTCCCCCGGACCGTTTCCTGATCCCTCGAACTCTGCCGCGCTGAACAGACCCGCCGCAGGCGTGTAGCCCATGCGCCAAAGGTCTCGCAGGACGGATTCGAGCCCGAGGGTGACGTGACCGGGGACGTTTTCAAGGAACACCCATTCGGGGGAACATTCGCCGATGACGCGGGCAACCTCGGGCCAGAGGTGGCGGGGATCATTGGCACCGCCGCGTTTGCCAGCGGCGCTGAAGGGTTGGCATGGATACCCGGCGAGGACGATGTCGAAGGCCCCACGAAAGGGTCGGGCATCGAAGCTGCGTAGGTCATCCCAGATAGGCGCCGGGGCGAAATACCCTGCGAGCTGGGCGGCGATGAGGACAGCGCGGGGCCAGTCCTCCCATTCGACAAAGGCGCGGGTGTGGAAGCCGAGTTCGGCCAGCATGAGACCCAGATCAAGGCCTCCGCCACCTGCGCAGAGGGATAATCCGTGCCGGGGACGTGACACCATCGGCGTGCGCCGCAACGGACAGAAGGTTCTGGTATCCATCAGAAACATGGGTGGGGAGAGGACAGCCGCCTGGCGCCAGTTCCTCGACGACCTCGATGCGCGCGGCCTGAAGCGCCCCGAGTTCGTGATCGTCGACGGCGCCCCGGGCCTGGAAGCTGCGCTGACCGCGCTCTGGGGCGACGACTTGCCGATCCAGCGCTGCACAGTTCACAAACACTGCAACCTCCTGGCCCATGCGCCGAAGCATCTCCACGACGAGCTGACCGAGGACTACCGCGACATGATCTACGCTGACACCGCCGCCGCGATCGAAAAGAGGCGCAAAGCCTTCCTGCGCAAATGGCGCCTGAAGTGCCGAGCGGTGGCCGACAGCTTGGAAGAAGCAGGCGATCGCCTCTTCACCTTCACACGGCTTGACCCATCGCAATGGAAATCAGCCCCGACCACCAACGCCATCGAGCGCCTGAACGGGGAGTTCCGCCGCCGCATCAAGACCCAGACTGTGCTGCCCTGTGCCGAGACCGTGCCCATGCTGCTCTGGGCGCTGCTCGCCTCCGGCCAGGTCCAGATGCGCAAGGTCGATGGCTGGAAAACCCTCTCTCAGCCCCTCGAACCGATGCCTCTTGACCTCGCCGCCTGACAAACCGA
The DNA here is from genome assembly GCA_009992615.1 of Rhodobacterales bacterium. GTDB lineage: Bacteria > Pseudomonadota > Alphaproteobacteria > Rhodobacterales > Rhodobacteraceae > Oceaniglobus. The sequence goes on along the minus strand of JAACVA010000154.1, from coordinate 4,100 downwards.
ACCTTCACATGCCCGGAGCGCGCCGCCAGAGAATTTCCACAGCATTCGCGACAGGTCCAACCCGTGGTTGTCACGCGCGTGTCACGAAGCCGACCTAAGCGTGAGGGGCACATAGATCTTGCTGGAAAGCTCCAAAGCCATGGCTCATGTCACAGTTGCCCTTGACCGCCGCTTCGTCCTCAAAGGCCTGCTCGCAGCCTCTGCAACGGCGGTCGCCGCGCCGCGCCGCGCGCTTGCGCAGACCGGGGCGGACGCGATATTGCTGAGCGTGGCCGACCTTCATTCGCCCTATGCGCGCTTGCCGCAGCTGGTGGCGCAGGTGCGCGCGCTGGTGGCCGAGGCCGATGTGCCGGTCGCCATGATCGTCAACGGCGATCTGTTCGAGCGCGGCAATGTCGCGGCGACCCGGTCGATGGGCAAGGTCGATCTGGCGGCGCTGCGGGCCCTTGCGCGTGAGGTGCCGGTGGTGGTGAACCTCGGCAACCACGAAACCGCGATCTTTGATGACATGGCGCAGTTCGTGGCCGAGGCGACGGCGGCGGGTGCGCAGGTGATCGGCAACCTGATCGACCGTCGCACGGGGCGGTTCTTTGCGCCGATTTCAACCCGGCTGGGGCTGGGGGGGCTGGATCTGGCGCTGCTGGGCATCGGGGTGGACAACGCCTTTGTCTATCGCAAGCCCGCGCGCGACACGCTGACCCTGCTGGACCCTGTGGCCTTCACCGCAGAGGCCTTTGCCGACGCGACCGCAGGCGCCGATCTGCCGGTGCTGGTCAGCCATGCCGGTGTGACGCCCGACCGGGCGATCCTGCCGACGCTGGCGGAAAATACACTGGTGAT
>JAACVA010000154.1:2267-3253 GCA_009992615.1 Rhodobacterales bacterium | reverse complement strand
CATGACCACCTGGATTTTGTGCATCAAGAGCCCGGCAAGACCTATTTCCACGCCGGGGCCTGGTCGCGCACGCTGGCGGTGCTGCATTTGACGCGCAGCGGTGCAGGCGTCGCCGTGCGCCCCGAGTTGCGCGCCATCGCCACCTCGGGCGGCGATGCCGACCTGGCGGCGCTGATTGCGGGCGTCGAGGCCGAACATTTGACCGAAGAGGACCGGGCGGTGATCACCGAACGGGCGGTGGCACTGGACCTGCCCGCCTCGATCCTGCTGGCGACCGAGGCGGTGCGCCAGGCAACCCAAGCCGATCTGGCGGTGCTGGGTCACACCACCTTTGGCGCGCCTCTGGATGCCGGGCCGCTGCGGCGCTATGACTTCGATGCCTTTGTCCGGTTCGACGGCGATCTGGTCGTGGCCGAGGTGCCGGGGACTGTGCTGGCCACGATCCTAGGCCGAGCCAACCAGCATCTGGCGACCCGCCTGGACCAGAGGACCGGGGATTTCATCCACGCCGCCGAGATCGTCATTGACCCGGCCCGCACGTACCGCCTGGCGACAAACGGCTGGACGGCGCAGAACCAGCAAAGCTATCTTGGGACAGCCGATCTGGCGTTTGCCGAGGCGGGGCTGCAACTCAAGGCCGTAGTCGCGGCGGCCCTTGCCGCGGGGCTGTGACGGGCTCGTTCGTGCCATTCGTCCTGTCGAGAACGGCGGGATTTGCAGCCGGGATGTGTTTTGCCAGGGCCTTCACTGCGAAAGTCGCAATCAACCTTGCGGCGAAAAGGGCGGGGCGGGTTTCACAGATTGCTGTTGGAAAGCGTGGTGTTGGTGATGTTGTGTGTGCTGGCTTTCAGCGCGGTGGAACCAAATCGGCAACGCACAATGGGCACCATGCCGGATCACACTCTTGAGTTGGGGAAATCTCGTGGCAACAGCACGAAACACGGTCAGACCGATGCGGAACAGGACTGTTTTCCTTTCGGACATCC
>JAACVA010000154.1:0-2239 GCA_009992615.1 Rhodobacterales bacterium | reverse complement strand
CATGCTGCTGGATTTCCTAGATAAAAACCCAGCTGACGCGATCTACCTGATTGGCGATATAATCGACGCCTGGCAGCTCAGGCGCGGTTGGTTCTGGCCGCAAGGACATAACGACGTGGTGCAGGCTTTGCTGGCCCGCGCGCAGAATGGCGCACGGATCTTTTACATCCCCGGCAACCATGACGAGGTGCTGCGCAACTATTTCGGCACCCATTTCGGCGGAGTCGAGGTGATGGAAACCGCAACCCATGTCACGGCGGACGGTCGGCGGTTGCTGATCACGCATGGCGACCAGTTCGACAGCATCGTGGTCCATGCCAAGTGGCTGGCCCATGTCGGTGATCGGGCTTATGGCTTTGCGCGCTGGCTGAACATCTGGCTCAACCGGATCAAACGGCTGTGGGGCGGGCAATACTGGTCATTGTCGAACTGGGCCAAGCAGCAGGTCAAACAGGCAGTGAACTTCATCAGCCAGTATGAACGCGTTCTGGCCGACGAGGCGCGGCGCAAGGGCTATGACGGCATCGTGTGTGGCCATATCCACAGCGCCTGCATCCGCAGGATCGACGGGCTGGAATATATCAACACCGGCGACTGGGTGGAAAGCTGCACGGCCGTGGTCGAGGCGATGGACGGCAGCCTGCACCTGATCGACTGGGCGGCCGAAGTGGGGTCACGCACCGAGCCGCCACCGCGGCGTTTTGACCGGCGCCGCGCCTGATCCAAGATCGCAAGACAGACGGAGCAAGACCAGATGGCAAACACCCCGAACATCACAGAACAATTGGGCGCCGCCGTTCACCAGACCAGTGTGCTGAAATCGACCGGTTTGTTGGAGCGGGTGTTTTCGCGTCTGTTCACGGGGCTGGTCTATCCGCAGATCTGGGAGGATCCGGTGGTCGATCTGGCCGCCCTGCGCCTGTCACCGGGAGAAGATGTGTTCTGCATCGCCTCGGGGGGGTGCAATGCGCTGTCCTATCTGACGGCGCAGCCGGGGTCGGTGACGGCGGTCGATCTGTCGCCGGCGCATGTGGCGCTGGGGCGGCTCAAGCTGGCGGCGGCGCAGCTTCTGTCTCAACAACAGTTCTTTGATTTCTTCGGTCATGCCGATCACGCCAGTAACGTCGCGCTTTATGACCACGTGCTGGCGCCGACGCTCGACACCGAAACCCGCGCCTATTGGGACGCCCGCGTGCTGGGGCGGCGGCGGATTTCGATGTTTGCCCGCGGGTTTTACCGGTTTGGCGTGTTGGGACGGTTCATCGGCCTCATTCACGCGGTGTCGTGGGTCGCCCGGTTGGACTATGCGCCGCTGTTGGCCGCGCAAAGCCTGACCGAGCAGGCGCAGTTCTACGACACTCGCATCGCACCGCTGCTCGACGCTCCCTTGGTGCGCTGGCTGGCGCGGCGGCGGGCGTCGCTATTCGGCCTTGGCATCCCGCCGGCGCAATATGACAAGCTGGCGGCCGATGGCGGCGGCGATGTGCTGCCGGTTCTGAAAGAGCGGATCCGCAAGCTCGCCTGCGATTTTCCGATCCGCGAAAACTATTTCGCCTGGCAGGCGTTTCACCGCGCCTATCAACCCGACGCCGCGCTGCCGCCCTATCTGCAAGCACAGAATTTCGCGGCGGTGGCGCAGGGGGCGGCGCATGTCAGGTTTCTCAACCGGTCGATGACCGATCTGCTGGCCGAACGCGATGCCGCGTCGCTGGATGCTTTTGCCCTGCTGGATGCGCAAGACTGGATGACCGATGCGCAACTTGGCGCGCTGTGGGACCAGATCACCCGCTGCGCGCGCCCCGGAGCGCGGGTCATCTTCCGCACCGGCGGGACCAGCGACATTCTGCCCGGCCGTGTCGCGCCTGCGTTGCTTGGACGCTGGGCCTATCAGGCCGAGGCATCGCGAGCGGGCTTTGCACAAGACCGCTCGGCCATCTATGGCGGGTTTCACCTTTACCGGTTTCAGGGATAACGGCGATGGCACCCGGCAAGTCTCATGCGGCCCTGATGGACCGCACCTACCGCTATCAGCGGCTGATCTATGATATCACCCGGCGCTTTTACCTGTTGGGCCGCGACCATCTGGTGGACGGGCTTGCACCGCCAGAAGGCGGGCGGGTGCTGGAAATTGCCTGCGGCACCGGGCGTAATCTGGCGAGCATCGCGCAGACCTATCCGGCCTGTCAGTTGTTCGGCCTTGATATCTCGCAAGAAATGCTGCGCACGGCACGCGCGAAAC
>JAACVA010000202.1:5090-5570 GCA_009992615.1 Rhodobacterales bacterium | reverse complement strand
GGAGGCCACCGCAGCCGCCGAGGCAGCGGAATCCGGAGTGGAGGAGGACGACGATGATGCCCCCCGCAGCCGTGCTGAGGCGGAGGCCGATGCCGAAGCCGCGCGCATGGACTTGCTGAACGACCGGATTCAGGCCCGCATCGAAAAAGAGCCGGAGGCCAATGCCGACGACCTCCAGCGCATCATGGCGGAAGAACGCGAACGTCTCCGCCGGGAGCGCGGCGAACCCGAGCCCGGGTCACTCAGCCCCGAAGAAGAAGCGGTGCGGATCGAGGCCATGAACTACGCCATGGAACGGGCTTTGGCCGAGGAAGATGATCTGCCCGAACTGGAGACGCATCCACTGGTCGAACAATGCCAGGAACTCGGTTACAGCGTCAGCGATACCATAGAATACAACGAGTTCCTCCCGGAAGGGGCACAGGAAGAACATCCGCTGCGTGAGCTGATGCGTGGCCTGTGGTCCGCCGGGGCCAAACT
>JAACVA010000202.1:0-4964 GCA_009992615.1 Rhodobacterales bacterium | reverse complement strand
TTTTGTCCACCTGCTCGGTCAGGCGGTCAGCCTTTTGCAGTTTGGACCATGTGAGATTTTCGCGCAAAAGCTCGGTGCGCTGGTTGCCGGTAAAGGCATAGCCATTCATCACGCGCCGCACCCGTTCGGCGGTCAGCCGGTCGGCATAGTCCTCCATTTCCACAAGGATGAAACGCCGGTTGCCCCCGTCGCGCTTATTGGCCTCCAGCACGGCATGGGCCGTGGTGCCGGAACCGGCAAACGAATCTAGAATTAGCGCATCTTCTTTTGAGTGCTGCGAAATAAGAAACTCTATCAACTCAGGTGGTTTTGGAAAATCAAACTCGCGGTTGCCCATAATTCGTTCATAGGCAACAGTTCCATTCCTCGTGAAGATTGGAAGCTCAATTACGCTAGAGGTGTTTGTGTGTTCGCCAAGGTCATCCAAGAAAACCTTTTCTCTTGGGCGACCGCTCAACTCTGGTGGCCACAAGATTCGATTTTCAGCAATCAAGCGCGCCATTCTCTCAGGTCCGTAGCGCCAACCTCGCGCGGGGCAGCCATAGTTGATCCCTGTTTCTGGGTTGATCAAATCAAAATGAAGATTGGGTCTTGCTTCTTTCGACGCCATTCCAACCATGTTGCCACTCGACCAAGCCCCGCGCACGTCATCGTCAGGATTGTTATATTTTCCACCTAGACGACGATCTCCTTGAATTGACTTCCCAACAATCAATACAAACTCGTGATCGTTTGATAGGCCGGTGCTATTCCGATTATCTTTGTTCTGCCTCGACTTCCAAATGAATTGGCCAACAAAGTTCTCAGGTCCGAATATTTCAATTACGAGTTGCACCAAACGCGCATTTTCTATGTCGTCAATCGAGATGAACATCAGTCCATTTTCTGCCAGCAACTCTTGCAGCAACCGCAGCCGGGGCCACATCATCGCGCACCATTTGTCATGGCGTAGCCCGTCCTCGATCCCGATGGGATTTGCGGCCAGCCATTCCTTGATCATGGGCGCGTTCACGTTGTCATTATAGGCCCAGCCCTCATTTCCGGTGTTATACGGCGGGTCGATGAAGATGCAGTCCACCTTGCCCGCATAGAGGGGCATCAGCGCCTTAAGCGCGTGCAGGTTGTCGCCCTGAATGATCAGGTTGCCATCCAGCCGGGGCGCGTCAATGCCCTTGTCGGGGTGCATTTCAAGCGGGCGAAACGGCACGGCAAGGTGATGATTCCAGACGAATTCCTTGCCCTTGAACACCAGTTCGGTCATCGCTTCCCCCTGCTTTTGGCCGATATGACAGAAATTCTTGCACCGGGGCAAGCGCGGGATTGCCCCTCAGGCCATGCCCCGGATCAATTCGCCCTGCCGTGAGGGTGACACAGGGCAATAGGCGCTCAGCGTCGTGGCGATGTTTTCGTGCCCAAGGTTCATCGACCATGCCTTGAATTGCTCAGGCGTTTTGCAATACTCATTGGTCAAACCACCAAGCGTCTTGCGAAAGCTATGGGGGCCATAGGCGGGCAAGCCAGAGCTGGTAAAGGCGTCCTTGATCACCGCGCGCAATTTGCCCGCGTTGCTGTAGAGGTCGCGCGACAGGCCCAGCGCGGCGAATTCCCCGTCTTTCTGCCCCATCCTGGGTTTGGGAAAGAGGGCATCGTTCGGGCCGAACAACTCCTCTTGCCGTAGATATGTCACCCAATCGCGAAAGGCGTTCAGGTAGGCATCATCGACCGGGAAAAACCATGTTGTGAAGGTCTTGGCGAATTTGGTCTTCACATCACGGGCATCCTGATAGACGCAGCATTCCACCAGATCGACATGCTTGAGGCGCATGGATGCAACCGCCCCATCCCGTGCCCCGGTCAGCATCAGGAAGGCAAAGAGCGCCTTGTCTCGGCGTTCTAGGGGCGTGGCGCTGGGCATCTGGGCGAAGGCATGGCGGCATTGCTCGGGCGTCGGACCGGGCGTGTCGCGGGCTGTATGGGCAATGCGGGCGTCCTTGGCGTTCAGGTTGAAATATTCGGCATCGGCATAGGCAATGCGCGATTTGTAACCCGGTTGCCCCGCCAGCCAGAGAATAAATGCCTTGACCATGCGCAGGGTGCTATCAACCGTCGCCTTGGACAGTGCCGCGCCGGTGCGGGCGTTCCTTTCACCGGACAGTTGCCGCTTGAACGATACGGCCTGCTCGATATGAAACCGCTTGAAAGACTTGAAGCCGATGCTGCGTTCAAAGCGCAGGATGGCATCGGCGGCCTTGTCCACCGTGGCCATGTCGCTGCGTTTGGCTTCACGCAGGAATTGCAGGTAGCGGCGCTTGATCCGCTCGTTTTCTTCGTTGAATTTCCGGGCCATTGTGTGTCCTTTCCGAAGTGATGGTTTAAGAGGGGTTTCGTGGTATCCTTTAGGCGCATTGCCCCTCTTTGAAGGCGACACAGAAAATCTCGCTGAATTGGTCGATCTTGGCCCGGCTGATCATGCGGTTGCAGGTGCCGCCGCACACATCGCAAAGCCCTAAGAGGCGCGCCGTTTTCACGGTTTGGGGAATGCAATCGACCATCATACCCATCGGGGTTCGGCTTGTCTTGCAGGTGAAACAATAGAGCTGATCCTCTCGCAGCGGTGCCTTTGACGCTTTTGCCCTGTCCTCTAGAAAGCTACGCAGGGCATCGCCAAGGATCAGAAAGGGCCGACGCGAATTCATAAGGGGCAAGCCGGATTTCACCCAAGTGCGGATCGTGCCTATGGAAACGCGAAGGGCAACAGCCGCTTCCTCGACCGTGTATGTGCGCGCGGCCTTAATGGCGCGCGGGTTGGGGCGCTTAGCCATGTGCAAACCTGTCCATGATCGCTTAGCGCCTGCGTCAAGGCTTAGGCTTGGGTTCGGCTTTCGCGGCTTCCCAGGCTTCGATCTCGGACAGCCTCCAGCGGGTGCAGCCGGGGCTTAGCCTAACGGGTTTGGGGAATGTCGGGTCTTCGTTTGCCCAGCGTCGTGGGGTCAAAAAATGGACCGAATAACGCGCGCCAAGCTGGCGGTCAGAGAGATAAGTTTCAGGCATATGTGCCCTCCTTTGAGAACCGGGAAGCTCAAACGAGTTGCGCCGGGTATATTATCGTGCTCAAAAGAGGTGTCTGACTAGGACAACCCCGCCCTGCGTCGGCTTTGGCGAGTCGCGCAGGGCACCGCATATTTAAGCACCTAGATACATGCGATAGCTACATATTGGGCTGCGGCGCTCTGCGGTGAAAGTGATTTTTGGTGTTTTCGGCCCAGATTTTTTTTATCCTCGGGGATATCCCTCGGATTGGGGAATAAGTGCGGGAATAACCTTTTTTCCCACTTACGTGAATGTCGATGCTCTCGATCTGAGCATGAGAAACTTGGTCGGTTTCGGCTACCGGTGATTCGGTGCAATGTGCACGACATTTGCGAGCGAGCCGCCGTTTATCAGGAATTTTGCCCAATCGCCCATCATGCGCCGCCGCTTCTCAATCATGTCCCCGCGTCGATAGCTGGCCTCCACCGCATTGCTGATCCGATGGGCCAATGCGACCTCTGCCATATCGCCGGGATAGGCGGTCTGTTCAGCCACCCAATCCCGAAACGTCGAGCGCAGACCATGCGGCACTGCGGGTCGCTTGGATGTGCGGTCAATGAAGCCTGCGCCGCCTTGGGCAATCTCTGCCTCGTGCATTCGCCGCATCGTGGCCGATAGCGTCATGTCCGACAACTGCCCGCCCCGTGCTGCCGGAAACACAAGCGGGTTGTCTTTCAGCCGGGGCAACGCCTCCAGCATCGCCACCGCGCGGGCGGACAAGGGAACACGGTGTTCCCTGCCCATCTTCATGCGCGCACCGGGAATAATCCACAATGCCTTGTCCAAGTCGATTTCATCCCAGAGCGCACCCCGCACCTCTTGCGACCTACTGGCAGTCAGGGCGGCAAATTCCAGCGCCCGCGCCCCAAACCCTTCCCGCGTCTGCAAGGCCGCGAACCAGCGCGGCGCATCCTCCAGCGCCAAGGCGGGGTGGTTCCCCTCGTTTGCGACCTTGGACGGGGGCGGCAACAGCTCTTTCAGATTGCCCGCCCAGCGCGCCGGGTTGTCGCCTGTCCGATGCCCCGCGACCGTGGCCCAGCTCAGAACAGTCTCGATCCGCCCGCGCAGGCGTGACGCGGTTTCGGTCTTGTCCATCCAGAGGGGTTGCAGAACGCGCAAGATGTCCTGCGTGGTGATATCCTGCACCAGCATCTTGCCCAGATCAGGGGTGGCATAGGTGGCAAGGGTGTTTTCCCATTGCTGGCGGTGCTTGGCGTTCTTGAAGGCGTCGAGCTTGGCAGACAGGGCCTTGTCCACCGCGTCCGCAAAGGTCAGGCCACGGCGCTGGGCGGCCACCAGCGCGGCCTTGGCGGCCTTGCGTTCCTCGACCGGGTCAATGCCGCGCTCGATCTTGTCGCGCGCGTCGCGGGCCTTGTCGCGGGCCTGCGATAGCGTCACGCCGGGAAAGCCCCCCAAGCCGATATCACGGCGCAACGTGCCAACCTTGACGCGCAAGACCCAAGACCGGCCACCATTTGGCGTCAACTGCATGTAAAGCCCCGGCACACCACCGACCGAACACAAGACATTCCGCTTGCCGCCCGGATGGGCCAGCCGCTTTACGTCCAAAGCGCTAAGTTCTTCGGCAACCTTCGGCATTTTATCTACCCATCATAAAGCCCCACATAGAAACTGTAACCGGGTGCATCCGATTGCGCAAGGCTGCATAGACGCTATGTGGGGTATTGTCCAAGAAAACAAGGCTTAGGCGTCATTTATCCATCTGATTGAAAATGATAAAAAGGCGATTATGGCGGGCTGTCTCTCCGCCAATAAATTAACGTATTTTATTGATATTTTTACTGTAAATTCGAAATCGCTTTACATCAGGCGCGGGCTTGCGACTGACTTTCGCGCCGGCCTCGGCATGGTCA
>JAACVA010000354.1:1159-2237 GCA_009992615.1 Rhodobacterales bacterium | reverse complement strand
GTTAAATGGTGGAGCCAGACGGGATCGAACCGTCGACCTCTTGAATGCCATTCAGAAAACACCCCCAAACGCACCCTAACTTGTCAAAACACCAATCGAGCATTATTCCTTGTTTTTGCATGGATTTTCATGCTACGTTAGGGAAAGTGAGTAACCTTGGGTAACGCTTCTTATCTTCCAAATGTGTTACCCCTGTGTTACCCGGATGGTTTCTTGATGTTTGGAAAGGCGTTCTGACCATGGCGAAAGCGTTTACACCGAAGTCAGTCGAGGCGTTGCAACCTGATCCTGACAAGCGGCTCGAATTGCCGGACGCGGGCCTGTCCGGCCTGTATCTGGTGGTGCAGCCAAGCGGGGCGAAGGCTTGGGCGCTGCGCTACCGGCACGCGGGCAAGCCTGCCAAGCTGACCTTGGGCCGCTGGCCGCTGATGGGCGTTGCCGACGCGCGTAAGGCAGCGGCGGCGGCGATTGAGCAAGTCGAAAACGGCAACGATCCGGCGGAACAGAAAAAGGCCGCGAAGGCTGAAGCAATTGAGGCTGCGCGGCAGGCTGCTGACCCTACGTTCGCAGACCGCGACAAGTTGGCGGCGGTGATCGGCCTTTTCATGAAACGCCATGCAGCCCACAACCGGCGGGCCGCTGATGTGGCGGCGATGTTCCGGCGCGATGTTCTGCCAAAGTGGGGCGACCGCGACATTCACGAAATCACAAAACGCGACGTGATCGACCTTCTGGACGCCATTGTTGACCGGGGAAGCCCGATCACGGCAAACCGCCTTCTTGCGCACCTTCGCACTGTGTGGACATGGGCAAAAGGTCGCGACATTATCACAACCTCGCCCTTCGATGGTATCAAGCCGCCTTCGCCTGAGAAGTCGCGCGACCGCGTGCTGACCGACCAAGAAATTATCTGGTTCTGGCGTGCCTGCGAAAAATTGGGCCAGCCCTTCGGGCCTCTCTATCGGCTCTTGTTGCTGACCGGGCAACGGCTGCGCGAGGTGGCGGAAATGACCGAGGGCGAAATGCGCGGCAACCTGTGGATTATCCCGGCGGCGCGCGTCAAAAATGGTGATGAACA
>JAACVA010000354.1:0-863 GCA_009992615.1 Rhodobacterales bacterium | reverse complement strand
CTATGCCGACGAAAAGCGGGCGGCGCTTGAAGCTTGGGGCAACTATGTGACGCGGCTGGTCGAGGGCGGGGCCGCCAACGCGATGCAATTGGCGGGTGCGCGGTGATGGAACGCGGGATGAATCTTGGCAATATTTCTTATGCCGATCGCTGCATTGCGCACAACGACGAACTTTCAATTGAGAATGAGTTGATCGGGTTGAAGGGCTTGGGTGCCGAATGGGCGTTGAAAACCGCGGGGGAATGTGCCGATGCTTTGCGCCGGATTGACGCCTTGAAATTCTCGGGGGAATACGAGAACGAGCGGGCGAGACTGAAAGCGATCATTGAAGATAATACGCCGCAGGAGACGAAAGAGAGAGATAAAGTTTTTCAGGAAAAAATTGCTGCGTGGTCTAATTCTTTGGAGTTTTCCGACTTTCGAAAACATTACTCGAATTTCCTGGCTGGTTGTCAAAGCCCAGACCCTGAGCAAAAAGCGCGTTTCCGGTCTATGGCTCAGGCTTTGGCGATAGGCGACAAGACACCCGCCGAGACGCCGCTCGCCTTATTGCGCAACTTGGAGCGAGTAAAAGGGCGAAAAGGAAGGCCGCCCGCTTGCCCCCGGTGGCGCAATGAAAACCATTTACTCGAAGAAATGCGCAATATGTGTTGCGGGGGCGCGTCAGTGACCGAGGCGGCGCGGGCGGTAGCGGAAAAAGTAGATCGGGCCGGGGCCGAGCGTGCAAATGATCTGGCGAAGCTTTACCGCTGCAAGATGCGACTTCGGGAATAAAATCCCGCCGGTTTTATTCCCTGAGACACCCGCCCGAATGTGTGAATATTAGGAGGCCTAACGCTTAACAACGTGAGGCTTCCCAATGG
>JAACVA010000201.1 GCA_009992615.1 Rhodobacterales bacterium | reverse complement strand
CGTCGATCACCCCCGAGGACAGCAGCGCCGAATTGGCGATACCATTGCGCCCGAGGAACGGGATCCACGAAATCATCCGTATGATGTTGGAGGTCCAGAACGGGATCGTGCACAGCAGGAACAGTGCGATCTGCCAGGTCTGGGTGCGCACATGGAAGGCCAGGAAATAGGCAACGGTGAACCCGATGGACAGCGTGAGCGCCCAGGTGATTGCGGCGTATTTGAAGGTGTTCAGAAACACCGAATAGGTGACCGGCGAGCCGAACAGGAAATCGTAGTTTTCCCACACGAAGGCGGGAATGATCGAAAATTCGGTGGCCTGCCAGAAGCTGACCACGACAATCAGAAGGATCGGCAGCACCAGGAAAACCACCAGCACCAAAGCCAGGGGCGCCGCCATGAGCCATCCGGTGATCGCCTTGTTGCGCAATATATTTTCCATGGTGTCCTTTCTGGCCGGGAGGGGGGCGCCGCGTTGGCGCCCCCACGGGGTCAGGCTGCGATGAACTCGTTCCACTTGCGGTTCATGTACTGATTCTCGTCCATCACGGCGTTCCAGCAGGCGACCGAACCCATACGGTTCTGGAACGACCCGCCGTCGCGAATTTCGCCCGCCTGGGCCAGTGGATCACCGAAAGGCGAGGTGATCGTGTCGGTGGCCGGCTTGCCTTCGAACCAATAACCCCACTCGTTTTCCGACATGTGGTTTTTCGAGGTTTCGGGCACCGCAGAATAATACCCCTGGCGCATCAGGAACCCGCCAACCCAGCCGTCGAGATACCAGTTGATGTATTCATAGGCCGCGTCACGCTCCAGCCCGGTCAGCGATTTCGACAGGCCGATGCCGCCGCCCCAGCTGCGATAGCCTTCTTCCAGGGGCTGATAGATACAGGGAATACCCTTGGACTTTACCGCCGTGATCGCCGGCGACCACATCGACTGGATCACCACCTCGCCGCTGGCCATCAGGTTGACCGATTCATCGAACGATTTCCAGAAGGCACGGAACTGCCCCGCCTTCTTGGCCTCGGTGAAGATGCCCAGGGTCATGTCGATTTCTGCGCGGGTCATGTTTCCCTTGTCGGGATAGGTATATTCCCCCATCGATTCCACGACCATCGCCATATCCATGATGCCGATGGATGAGATGTCGAGGATCGACGCCTTGCCCTTGAATTCGGGGTTCAGCAGCTCGGCCCACTTCGAAATCGGGCGGCCGATCAGATCGGGGCGGATGCCCAGCGTATCGGCGTTGTAGATGGTGGGGATCAGGGTCATCCACCCGGATTCTTCCTGCACGAAATCCTTGCCCTCGGGGCCGGAGGTGAACCCCACGCTGTGCGGCGCGGTGCCTTGCGCGATCGTGCTTTCCGGGGTCAGTTTGCCATCTCGGAAGATGCCGACGATCTTGTCGTAATTCTTGATCTTGCTGGTATCCATCGGTTGCAGGTTGCCGGTGGGCCAAACCTTTTTGCAGATCCAGTATTCGATGTCGGCGATGTCAAAGCTGTTCGGCTGGGTCGCCGCCCGCTGGGTCACGCTGTCAGAATCCAGCGCGGTCATTTCCAGGGTGAACCCCAGGTCTTCCTTCACCTTCTGGGCGACCTCGTTCAGGTTCGACACGCCGGTGCCAAACTGGCGCAGGGTCACGTCCTTGATGTTCTGGGCCCAGATCATCGGCGCGCCAAGGGTGCTGCCGGCGGCAAAGGCGGCGCCGCCTTTCAACAGGGATCGTCTGTTCACTTTGGTCATTGTCTTTCTCCTTGTTGGGGTTTTTACGATGCCAGCCTGTGCTGGCTTTCTTGCGCCCAGGTCAGCCCGATGCGGTCGCCCGGGGCGCTGGGGTGGTTGAAGAACTGGTGATCTGGCACTGTGGCGGTGATGTCCTGATCGCCCGCGGCGCGCGCAGTGACCGACACATGTGTGCCCTGGTATTCCACCGCGATCACCTGCGCGTCCAGCCGCCCGGCGGCGGCGGCGGTCAGCGCCACGGCATCGGTCCGGATTGCAAAATGCCCCTCGGGCAGCGCAATCACATTGTGCCCGCCCATGAAACGCGCCACGAATTCGGTGCGCGGGGCGTTGAACACGTCGCGCGCCGGGCCGGCCTGTTCGATCACCGCGTTGTTCATCACGACAATTTCGTCAGCCAGCGCCAGCGCCTCGTCCTGGCCATGGGTGACATGCACAAAGCTGATGCCCAGTTCCTGTTGCAGCTTGCGCAGCTCGGCCCGCATCCGGATCCGCAGGAACGGGTCCAGCGCCGACAGCGGTTCATCCAGCAGCAACACCTGAGGTCGGGTGATCAGGGCGCGGGCCAGCGCCACGCGCTGTTGCTGGCCGCCCGACAACTGGTCGGGCATCCGGTCGGCCAGCGCGGCCAGGTCGACAAGTGCCAGCATCTCGGCGGCGGCGCGGCGCCGGGTGGGGGCATCGATGCCCTTCATTTTTTGACTGAAGGCCACGTTGTCCAGCACCGACAGGTGCGGAAACAAAGCATAACTTTGAAACATCATCGCCGTGCCGCGCCGCGCCGGGGGCAGATGTGAAATGTCGCGCCCGGCCAACAGGACCGATCCGTCCGACACCGTTTCATGGCCCGCGATCATCCGCAGGGTCGAGGATTTGCCACAGCCCGAAGGCCCCAGCAGACAGGTATAGCTGGCTGGGCGGAAATGGTGGTTAATTGCATCCACCGCTACGGTCGTGCCATAGCATTTCGTCACGTTGACCAGTTCAAGATCGTACTTCGGTTGGTTCATCAGGCACCCCCGGTTTCGCCCTATCAGGCCGCAGGTTTGCCGTGTGACAATGACGCGCCGGGGGGGGAGCGGGCGCAAATCGGCATTTGCCCAAAGCTTGCGCAGAAAAAATGCCAATCGCATAAATTTCTGACACAATACTGTATACAATCATTCATTGAATTGGACACATGGCCCCGTAACCTTGTGAGGCGCCGCCGACTCTGAAAGCTTGTGAGGCGCCGCCGACTCTGACAAAAAAGGCGGGAAGGTGTGCGATGAACAAACAAACGGTCCAGTCCCCCAAGCCCGCCGCCACCGCCGAAATGGTGGTACAGGCCCTGTCGGTGGCGATTCACGAACACCGCCTGGCGCCGGGCACCCGGCTGGGCGAGGATGAGATTGGCGAGGTGTTCGGCGTATCGCGCACGGTGATCCGCGCGGCACTGCAATCTCTGGCGCATCTGCAACTGGTTGAAATCCAGCGTCACCGTGGGGCTTCGGTTGCGCAGCCGTCGCTGCGCGAGGCGCGCGAGGTGTTCGAGGCGCGCGCGCTGCTGGAGCCGCGCACCGCCCGCAGCGCCGCGCGCCTCGCCCGCCCCGATGACATTGCGCGCCTGAAACGCCACATCGCGGATGAGCACGCGGCCCTGGCCGAGGCCGATCTGGGCCGCGCGCTGCGCCTGTCAGGGCTGTTTCACATCGAAATTGCGCGCATCGCCGATCAGGCTACCATCACCGGGTTCATCGAGACGCTGATCGCCCGCTCGTCGCTGATCATCGCGCTGTACCGGCGGCGGGAAAGCGCGCTGTGTGAAAGCACGGCCCATCATGCGCTGGTCGATGCCATGGCCACAGCCAACGCCGCGCGGGCCGAAGACCTGATGCGCAACCATCTTGAGGATCTGCATTCAGCCCTTGATCTGCGCGAGCGTGCAGCACCGGCCCGGTCGCTGCGACAGGCGTTGTTGCCATGACGGTGCGCCGGATGCAGGCCGATGATCTGGCACGGGTGCTGGACTGGGCGGCGGCCGAGGGGTGGAACCCCGGCCATGACGATGCCGCTGCCTTTCTGGCCGCAGATCCCGCCGGTTTCTTCGTGAATGAGGTTGAAGGCCGTCCCGTCGCCGCCCTGTCCGTGGTCAATCACGACGATGATTTCGCCTTTCTGGGCCTGTACTTGTGCCGCGCCGAATATCGCGGCCGAGGGCTGGGCCTTGAGGTGTGGCAGGCCGGTGTGGCCCATGCGGGGGGGCGCACCATCGGGCTGGACGGGGTGCCGGCGCAACAGGCGAATTACGCCAAATCAGGGTTCGCAGCGGCCGGGGGTACGGTGCGGTTTTGCGGGGCACCACCGCGCGGCGGCCCCGCGCAAGCGGCATCTGGCCTTGCCCCGCTGATGGCTGCCGACGCGCGGGCCACCGGGATGCTGCGGCCGCGCTTTGCCACTGCCTGGTTCACCGATACGCCGGCCCGCCGCACGCTGATGTTGTCCGATGGCGGCTTTGCCACGGTCCGCGCCTGTGGTGAGGGTGTGAAGTTTGGTCCGTTCCACGCCACCACGCCCGAGGCGGCCTGGGCCCTGTTGACCAGCGTCCCGGCGGAATTCGGCGCCGGGCCGGTGTTCATCGACGTGCCCGATACCGCGTCCGATCTTGTGGCGCTGCTGCGCCGCGAGGGTTTTGTGCCGGTTTTCGAAACGGCGCGCATGTACGCAGGCCCGCCGCCAAAGGGCCAGCCCCCCGCGTTTTATGCTGTTGCAACGCTGGAGCTGGGTTAGGCGCGGACGCAGCGTGGCGGCGTCATTGCACCGTCTGCGATGCGTCCAACAGGGCCTGCATGTCGTTCACGACCACGCGTTGCGGCGTGTACAGCGTCAGCGTTCCCGCCTTGCGCAGCAGGGTGAGCGTGCGGCTGACGGTTTCGACGGTCAGCCCCAGGAAATCGGCGATGTCGGCCCGGCCCATCGGCAGGGCAAAGGCGATGTTGTTTGTCGCGCCGTGGCGGGTGCCCGTGCGCTGGCACAGGACCACGAGGAACGAGGCCACCTTTTCCATCGCGGATTTGCGCGCCAACACCATGAAATGATCCTGCATCGCGCTGATTTCGCGCAGCGCGGCGCGCAACAGGCGTTGGTGGGTTTCCGGATCGCCCGCTCCGCTGTCCAGCGCGCGGCGACGGTGCAGAATCAGATCGGCACTGGCGATGACATCGCAATCGGTGTGGTGCACCTCGCCGTTGGGAAACCCGACAATGTCACCGGGCAGACCGAAGGCGATCACCTGGCGCCGGCCATTTTCCAGAACCCGTGTCAGCCGGACGATCCCTGCGCGGATTTCATAAACATGCTCGGCCCGGTCGCCTTCGCGAAACAGGTGGGTGCCTGCGGCCTGTTGGCGCTGTTGTGCAAGGGCGTTTTTTGGCACCTCGGTGGCGGCCTTGGGGCGTCGCGGCAGGGCAGTGCCCCGCGCCCTCGGTTGGCTTGCCGGTTCAGTTGAAAGTGTCACATACATGGCGCATTCCCTGTGTAGCGTCGCCGTTACTTTGGCCGCCCCGTGTCGCAGGCCAATCTGTGTTGAGGTAACGCTTTGTATCATTTTGTATCCTGTCGGCGATCGGGGCCGCTGGCCAGTGTGGGCAATGTCCGCTAGGCTGACCGACAGTTTTTGGGGTGGCGGCCATGGCGCAAAAAACGGTTCTTGTCGTCGATGACGACCCAAAGGTGCGCGCCCTGCTGCGCCGTTGCCTTGAGGGTGACGGTTTTCGGGTGCAAGAGGCCAGCGATGGGGCCAGCGTGCGCCATGCCTTTGCCGACTCCCTGCCCGATCTGGTGACGCTTGACCTGAATCTCGGCGCCGAAGACGGGCTGGACATCGCCCGCGACA
>JAACVA010000353.1 GCA_009992615.1 Rhodobacterales bacterium | reverse complement strand
TGGGCCCACCTGCGGGCTCTTACGGGTAAACGATCAGTGCCGTTTTGTTTGGCAAGGCGGCATCTTCTTTGTCTTGCCAAATGACACTAATTTCGACTGGGATCTCGAATTTTTCGGCGAGTTCTACAATGTTCTTGTAGGCTCGATTGGCTTCTAGGCCTTGGAACGAGAAATTAGCTGCTTTCACATAGCGAAAGCCGTTCTCGGCATGTATTCCTGGCTGGCAGTTTGCAATCATTGCATCCATAATGTCTTTCATCGCTACTCCCTTCTTTGAACAAGCGACGATCATGTCTTCTAGAATGTTATTCCAGTATTTTTGACCAGCGGGCTTGCCGTCGACCTTCGCAGAGTTAATGGTGGTGAATTTAACCGACGGAACACTATGAAGATCAAAGTGCAGCCCTTTACCGTTCGTGGCCGAGGCCTTCTTCCCAAGCTTCTGGTATTCGGCAATCAGGCGGTCGACGACTGTGGTCGTCGTGTCTTCGAGAGGGATCGCGAAGGATTTGAGGAACGCGAAGGCGGCATCGCTAACGGTGATTTCGGGCACTTTCATCTCCTTGAATGCGATTCGGGACGCGCAGTGTGATACAATACAATACATATCATATCACAGCATACTGAGCAATACCATACTTATCGCTTTATATGTGCGGCAGGCATTCGAGTAGGCTGCCCCCACCCTTGACTCCCCGTACGCAATCGCGTACATTCCCCCCATGAAAACCCTCTCCTCCACCGACCTGCGCGCCAATCTTGCTTCCGTCATGGACCGTGTGAACGACGACCACGAGCCGGTCATCGTCACCCGGGCCAAGGGGCGGCCGGTGGTCATGGTGTCCTTGGAAGACTGGGCCAGCATGGA
>JAACVA010000200.1 GCA_009992615.1 Rhodobacterales bacterium | reverse complement strand
TGTCGCGCCCCCATTCAAGGTTGATCGGTGCGGCATGGTCTTTCACATACCGCCGATAGCTGTTCACATAGGGGGCCAAAACGGCGATGACCGAAGGAAGATAGCGCTGCATACCGCCAATGAAATGGCGGAATTCGACGGTTTCGGTGCCATCTGCGGTGGAAAAGATGTTCTGACCCGTCGCCAAGTCCTCGACCGAATGATGGATGTGCATCGCGCTGCCCGGTTCATCCTCGATCGGTTTGGCCATGAAGGTGGCAAAACAATCGTGGCGCAGCGCCGCCTCGCGGATCAGGCGTTTGAAATAGAAAATCTCATCGGCCAGCTTGATCGGATTGCCATGGCGCAGGTTGATTTCAAGCTGCCCGGCGCCGCCCTCTTGCGTGATGCCGTCGATTTCAAACCCTTGTGCCTCGGCAAAATCATAGATGTCGTCAATCACCGGGCCGTATTCGTCAACCGCGCTCATCGAATAGGCCTGGCGCGCGGCGGCGCGCCGCCCGGTGCGGCCCATCATCGGTTCGATCACCTGGGCCGGGTCGATATTGCGCGCGACAAGGTAAAACTCCATCTCGGGGGCGATAACGGGCTTCCAGCCACGCTCGTTATAGGCCCTGATCACCCGCCGCAGCACATTGCGCGGGGCGGTCGGCACCGGCTCGCCGTTCTGCAACGTCGCATCGTGGATCACCTGAAGGGTCCAGTCTGCCGTCCACGGCGCCGCTGTGGCGGTGGAATAATCAGGGGTCAGAATCATGTCGGGTTCGGTGAACCCCTCGGCGCCCGCCGCCTCGGCCCAGCCGCCGGTTATCGTCTGATAGAAGATCGAATTGGGCAGGAAGAACTGCGCCTGTCGCGCGAACTTGCTTGCCGGCATCGCCTTGCCCCGTGCGATTCCCGGAATGTCGGAAATGATGCACTCAACTTCGTCCAGCCTGCGGCCTTCCAGAAACAACCGCGCCGCCTTCGGGATCTGCGAAAACCATTCCGGATCAGACTTCGACATTGGCCGCCGCCTTCAAGACCCCCGCCAGCCGGTCGGCCATGGCGCCATTGCCCAAGGGTTTGTCCAGATCCGCCTCGGCGCGTGCCAGCAATGCCTCGGGCACAAGGCCCCTGCCCCGCGTCTCAATCAGCCCCTTGTGAAATGCGGGGCTGTGTTCGGGATGGGCCTGCACGGTGAAGATGTGATCGCCATAGGCAAGGGCGGCATGGGCGCAGAAATCGTTCCGTGCGACGGTGCGCGCGCCGGGAGGCGGTGCGACGACCTGATCCTGATGCCAAGCGTTCAGGTACATGGTTTGACCTTCGAAATCATAGGCGGTGCGCCCCACCGCCCAGCCGCCGGAAAACTTCTCGACCCGCCCGCCCAGGGCCTGGGCGATGATCTGATGCCCAAAACAGATGCCGACCATCGGCCGTCGCGCGCCATTGACCGCGCGGATGAACTCTTCCAGCGGCGCAATCCACGGGTGTTGCTCATAGGCACCGTGGCGCGATCCGGTGATCAACCAGCCCTCGGCGGCGTCGATCCCCGGCGGCATTTCACCATCGCACACCACCCATGTGGTAAAAGTGAACCCGTGCCCGTCCAGCAGGTCCGCGAACATGGCCGGATAGTCGCCCATCTCAGGTTTCAGGGCGTCGGGCACCAGCCCGGTTTGCAATATGCCGATGTGCATGGATCACCTGTCAGGAATACACCAGCAACGTAATGCCGCCACCGCGCCCTTGCAACGCCCGCCCGGACAGGACACGCGTTTTTCCTTTGCGGCAAAGACGGGTCGCTGTACCCCTGCACAACCACATCGCCCCCGACGCCATTCCCACGATTGAACCTTTCGTGCCCGACGCGTAGCCTTGGGCAAACCTTTCAGGAGCGAATCCATGCGCGACAACGCCCCCAACAGCTGGGAATCCCGGGCTGAAACCTATTCGTTCTATGGCTTCACCGATCTGCCCACGATCCACAAACGCGGCACTGTCGTGCTGACCCACGGCGAAGGCCCCTATGTGATAGACGTGCATGGGCGGCGCTATCTGGATGCCAACGCCGGGCTGTGGAACATGGTGGCCGGGTTCGATCACCCCGAACTGGCCGCCGCCGCCAAGGCACAATACGACCGTTTTCCGGGATACCACGCGTTTTTCGGCCGGATGTCCGACCAGACGGTCATGTTGTCGGAAAAGTTGATCGAGGTATCGCCGTTCGAACGCGGCAAGGTTTTCTATACCAATTCCGGTTCCGAAGCGAACGACACCCTTGTCAAAATGCTGTGGTTTCTCGGCATTTCAGAAGGCCAGCCGCAGCGCCGCAAAATCCTGACACGGATCAACGGCTATCACGGTGTCACCGTCGTGTCGGCCAGCATGACCGGCAAGCCTTACAATGCGGTGTTCGGCCTGCCGCTGGACGGTTTTCTGCACCTCGGCTGTCCGCATTACTGGCGCTTCGGCACCGAAGGCGAAAGCGAAGAACAATTCACCGCCCGCCTCGCGCAAGAGCTTGAGGACGTGATTGCGCGCGAAGGTGCCGACACCATCGCCGCCTTCGTAGCCGAACCGGTGATGGGGGCGGGTGGGGTGATTCCCCCTTCCAAGGGCTATTTTCAGGCGATCCAACCAATCCTCAAGAAACACGGCATTCCCCTGATCGCCGACGAGGTAATCACCGGATTCGGGCGCACCGGCGAAATGTGGGGCAGCGTGACCTATGATTTCATGCCCGACGCGATCATTTCGTCCAAAGCCTTGACGGCAGGCTATTTCCCCATGGGCGCAGTGATTCTCGGCCCCGACCTGAGCGACCGCCTGCAAGCAGCGTCGGAAGAGATCGAGGAATTTCCGCACGGCTTTACCGCCTCGGGACACCCCGTGGGCTGTGCCATCGCGCTGAAATCAATCGAGCTGATCGAAACCGGCCTGCTCGACCAGGCCCGCGCGCTGATCCCGCAATTCGAGGCAGGCTTGGCGCATCTGGCGCAGATGGACAACATCGGCGAGGCGCGCGGCAAGGGGTTGATGGGCGCGCTGGAGGCGGTAAAGGACAAGGCCACGAAGACACCCTTTGACGGATCACTGTCGGTGAGCGAGCGTATCGCCAACACCTGCACCGATCACGGGCTGATCTGCCGTCCGCTGGGTCAGGCCATCGTGCTTTGCCCCGCCTTCGTGATGACACCGGCCCAGATGGAAGAAATGTTTGCGCGACTGGAATCCGCACTGAAACAAGTGTTTGCCGAAGTGGCCTGATGCTTGTGGCGGGGTCGCGCCCTGGCCTTTTGGTCCGTGCAGCTGGCCCGGTTGGCAGGTATTTGAAGCAAGAAAGAGCTGGATCTCTCTTTCTTGCTGAAAATACCTGCGCCGCAGGCAAAATGCGCGGCGTGTGAACAGATGTGCTATTTGTTTATCTGGCCCAGTTTCGCCTGAAGATCGGCCAGTTGTGCGCGGATGTCGTCAAGTTCGCTGGCGCTGGCCTTTTCATCCTCGCGTGCAGGACCCGAAGGAGAGATGATGCCACCCGTCATGGCCTTGAAGAACGCCTGCTGCTGGGCGCGCATCGCATCGTAACCCGGCATAGCCGCCATCGGATTTGCAAAGCTTTCCAGCGCCTTGGACTGCCCGTCGCGCAGCATGTCAAAGCTCATCGCCAGAAATTGTGGCACCACCGACTGTGCCTGGGTGGTATAGCTGCGCACGAGATCGGTCAGTACCGCCAGAGGCAGTACCGATTCGCCCTTGGATTCGTGTTCTGCGATGATTTGCAAAAGGTATTGCCGGGTCAGATCATCGCCGGATTTCAAGTCGACGATCTGCACCTCACGGCCGGAACGGATGAAACCGGCAATATCCTCAAGCGTGACATAATCGCTGGTTTCGGTGTTGTAGAGGCGGCGGCTGGCATAGCGCTTTATCAGCAGCGGTTTGGACATATCGGCCAAGGCGGCCTCCCTCATTTTGCGGTGCAGCGCCAGCCTATGGCAGTGCAGCACAAAAAGAAAGGGCGAGCACAAGGCCCGCCCTTCAGCGATCAACGGCAGGGAGGATGCCGTCGATCCACCTTATTTCGTGGTGGTGACTTTTTTCGCGGCAGCGGTCATTTCGTCACCGGCTTTTTTCGCGGCGGCGGTCATGTCCTCGGTCGCGGTCTTGCCGGCGGCCAGCATCAGCTCGACGGTCTCCATTTGAACTTTTTTCGCCACTTCGGCGAAGGCGGCCATCGATTCGCTGGTCATTTCGGCTTGGGCCGAGGCGAAATCAGTCACCGACTTGGAATATTCAGTCGGCTCGGCCTTCATTTTGGAGACGTCACCCATTTTCGAGAGGGTTGCCTTGGTCCAGGCGGTCGAGATTTCGGTCGATTTCTCAGCAGCTTCAAGGGCAACCTTGCTCATCTTTTCGCCAAAGGCGGCGTAGGTTTTGAAGCCTTCCTGAAAGGCACCCATGTCCATCGGGAATGCGCCCATCATGTCTTGAAAAGTCTTGGTGTAGTCTTGTGCCTTGGTAACCATCTGGGTTCTCCTGTCATGCGGCGTGCCGCTTTGAATGTCTACCTCCTACTTACATGCTGCACCGCAGCATTTCAAGTTTTTTCTGCATCGCAGCACAAGAATTCTGTCGGTCAGCCGCTTATATCTTTGGTATCGCGGTGACGTATTGCCCGGGTGCGGGCGCCAGAATGGCGCGCCCATCCGCGCCCGGAGCCCGCGCCGTTACCAGCGCACCCGAGCGTTTGCGCAACCACGCCTCCCAGGTCGGCCACCAACTGCCTTCGTGAAAGGTGGCCCCGGCTTTCCAGTCGTCTGGGATCTCTGGCCAGGCGGTGTTGGTATAATGGCCATATTTCTTTTTGCTGGGCGGATTGACGATGCCTGCGATATGCCCCGACTGGGACAGCAGGAATGTTTTTGACCGGCTGCCCATTTGCCGCACCCCGGCATAGGAACTGGGCCAGGCAGCGATGTGATCGGTTTCGCAGGCAATCGCGCAAAGCGGAACCTTGACGTCGGAAATATGCAGGGTTTCGCCCAGCATCGCAAACCCGTCAGTGGCAAAGCGGTTCTGCTGGCACAACCCACGCAAATACTCCATCGCCATGGCCGCAGGCAGGTTGGTTCCGTCACCATTCCAAAACAGCAGGT
Source organism: Rhodobacterales bacterium (assembly GCA_009992615.1). GTDB lineage: Bacteria > Pseudomonadota > Alphaproteobacteria > Rhodobacterales > Rhodobacteraceae > Oceaniglobus. Next base: position 496 of record JAACVA010000200.1, on the reverse strand, counting down.
CAAAGGCCGGCGCCGCCTCGCCCATCATATAACTGCGGATCGCAGGCTGATAGATCAGATCATTGGATCGCAGATAGGTGAAGGTGCGCGCCATATAGAAGGCTTCCAGAACGCCCTTCTTCTGCACCTCGGCTTCGAGACCGTCGATGAAATCGTCGTTCAGGAATACGCCGACCTCGCCCGGATCTGCGAAATCGGTCAGCGTGGTAAAGAAACTGGCGGATTTGACCGAAGCCTCACCGCGCTTTTCCATCAGCGCCAGCGTCAGGGAAAGCGTGGTGCCTGCGATGCAGTAGCCCACCACGTTCACCTTATCCTCGCCGGTGATGTCCTTCACCTCGTTGATCGCGGTCCGATAGCCATGTTCGATATAATCTCCCAAGCCCACGTCGGCATAGGACGCATCAGGGTTCACCCAGCTGATCACGAACAGGGTATACCCCTGTTCGACGATCCAGTTGATCAGGCTGTTTTTCGGTTTCAGATCAAGGATGTA
>JAACVA010000199.1 GCA_009992615.1 Rhodobacterales bacterium | reverse complement strand
GGTGATTTCCGTGGCCTCTGGCACCACGACGGCCCCGGGGCGGGTAGATTCTCCACCAATGTCCAGCATATCGGCGCCTGCTTCGGCCAGCCGCCGCGCCTGGGCCAGCGCCGCCTCGGGCGCATCGAACAGGCCGCCATCGGAAAAGCTGTCAGGGGTGACGTTCAGGATGCCCATCAGGCGCGGACGGTCCAGCGTCATCCCCGCCACCGGGGCACGCGGCGCCGTGAGCCGTGCCAGCACCCGAGCCGGCACATCGTCAGCCGCCACAACCACCGCCGCCGCGCCACGCGCCAGCCGGACGGCATGGGTGAACCACATCGCACCGCCCGCCAACGAAACGGCGTTCGGGGCGCGCAGGGGGCCACATTGGACCAGGGGGCGGAAGTAAACCTTCATCGCCTGTCTATCCGACGCGCCCGGCAAGGGATCAAGGGGTGGGAAGGTCAGGATCGCACACACTGAGTGACAGAATTGCAACCCCGGCCTGAACCGGCGGGGTTTCGCCGATGACCGTCAGCGCAACCGCCCCGATCTGGACCGCAAACCAGGCCGCCAGGGCCGGGCCGTGGCTGACCCCGACAGGCGGGCGGTCAACCGTGTCCAACACGATCTTGGACGGCGCCCAGACGGTCATTTGCCCATGCTTCAGCGCCCAGTCCAGTTCGGTGCGCGAGCCGACAACCACACAGCGCCGGTCGCGGCTGGCCAGACCCCATGCGTTCTGTTCGATTGCCAGAAGATCAATCCGCCGCTGCGCCAATGCGCCAACCACCTGCGGCACCCCGGATTGCGGCAGATCGACACACAGCACACTGGGCGGGCGGCGCGTGGCAAGCGTGTCAATCCAGCCTTGCAGATGTGGCGAGGACAAAGCGGCGTTCGACAGATAGACCACCTGCGCCAAGGGCACCTCGGTTGATGCTTGATCCGCCAAAGTTTGAGTGCGAACGATTTCCACGCCCAACGCACCCGGCCCGCGATCCAGCTTTTCAATCCGCACGAAACACCGCAGCGCCTGGGGCTGGCGCAGGATACGCTGGGCAATCCGCTCGGCCAGGGTTTCCAGCAGGTTCAGACGCTCGGCGGCCAGTTCTGTGGCGATCGCCTCGGTCAGGGTGTCATAGGACAGGATCTTGTCCACATCGTCGCTCTGCGCGGCGTCATGGGGCGCCACCTCGACCACGAGGTTGAAACTGATCCTCTGGGTGGTGCCGCGTTCCTGCTGAAAGGCCCCGATTTCAACGTCTACGATATGATCGCGCAGGGAAATCCTGTCGGCCAAATGATCGGCTGCCGATGCCCTGGCGCGCAATTCCGGATGGCCAAAGGCCTGTGTCACATCGCAAACCATGTCAATCCCCGGCCAAAACCATCTGGGCCGCGCCATACCCCAGGACAGGCGCAATGACCAGAACGCCTGGCCCTGACGATGGAAATGATGCATCCCGAAGTTGATCGTGCGGGCAAACACAAAGCGTCACTTCGGGCACGCAGCGCGTGGGTGAAAATGGGCGCTGTCGACGCGGTTCAAGATCACTTCGGCGACGGCAAAGAAGCCCTTTACCGTTTCGCCCCGCGCCTCGAAATACAGCGCCCCGGCCAGACAGCGCCACCCTGCGCCACCTGTTGCCAGCGGCAGGCCGACAGCCATGCCCGGCGGCAAGAAACGCCGGATCGCAAGATTGTCGCGGCGCGATTGCAACAGAGTGCTTTCGAGGTCGCACCGCAAACATCCGGCCCACCGTACAGTTACCCATAAGTTTCCGATGTTTGTTTTGCTGCGATACAAGCCCCTTCAACAACCTCAGCGAGGTGGCAGAGGTCGCGCCATATTACTGTCGCGCCTGGTGACGTCCTGGCTGGTGACGCCTCAGAGCCGCGATCGAAATATCCCCAGGGCCGCACGGCGGCCCTGACAAAGAAGTCCAGATCGCGCGGAACCTTTTGTTTGCTTTGTAACTTTGCGCGCGCGAGCAGAGCTCGGCTTTGGCGAATACGGCTGCGGGCGATGCTTTTGCTGACTCGCGGCTGAGCATCGTCAGCCCGGACACACGCCGGTTCAATGCGGTCTGCGACGGGCTTGGCCCCCAGCCGATCATCGCCTTCGACAGCAAAGGCCGGTTCGTCGCGGCTCTGCGGCGCCCGGCCAAAAGCTGCGCCGGTTCAAGACTTTCTTCTACGCTGCCCGGTCGCGGTCGAAACCCCGCCGCATCATCGCCCGCGTCGAGATCGGCCCCAGCGGGCGATTTTCCGGGGGTGACCCGGTGGACGATCTGACCGGGCGTCTGGCCGATGAGGCACGGCCGGCGATGGCCGGGATGATGACCGGGATGATGACCGGGATCGAGGCCATGCTCGAGGCGGCGCAGAGCTTCGACGAGTTCCGCGAGATGCTGCTGAACGACTATCCCGAACTCGACGCCAAGGCCCTGGCCGGGGTGCTGTCGCGCGCGCCGCTCGCGGCCGAACTCGGCGGGCGCGCCGAACTGGCGGAGGAGGCCGGTGGCTGACCTGGCCGCGACGGTCAGGAATGCCTTTGCCGAGCAGCTGGCGGCCTTCCGGCTGCGCCTGGGCGAATTGCGACCCACCGTCAGTTCGGCCGATCCGGCCTATGGCGGCCACGATCGCGCCTTCATGGTGGCCGGGGCGGTCAAGGCCCATATTCTGGCCGACCTGGCCGGGGCGGTGGATCGCGCCGCGGCCGACGGTCAGACCTTCGATGCCTTCAAGAAGGACTTCCGCGCCATCGTGCAACGGCGCGGCTGGCACGGCTGGACCGGCGAGGGCAGCGTGGCCGGCGAGGAATGGCGGATGCGCACCATCTACAAGACGAACATGCGCACCTCGTACATGGCCGGCCGTGACGCTCAGCTGGTCGAGGGCGGATATCGCTGGTGGGTCTATCGCCACAGCGGTGCCGCCCACCCGCGCCTGAACCACCTGGCCTGGGACGGCGTGGCGCTGCCGCCCGACCATCCGTTCTGGGCGACCACCGATGCCGAAAGCGCGGTGGCGGGTGGTGCCGAGGTGGCGACCGGCCTGATCGACACGAGTGTGGTTGACCGCGCGCTGGCCGATACCGATGCCGCGATCGACGGCTATCTGAAGGATCGCTATGTCCTGCCGCTGGCCGAAACCCCGGCGTTGATCACCGATCTGGCCCTGGCCATCGCGATCTACAAGCTGTACGTCTATGCGCCCAACAACAAGATCGTGGCCGATTACAAGGATGCCATCCTGTCCCTGCGCGACATCGCCAGCGGCGTGATCCGCCTGTCGGTGGCCGGGGCCGAGGTGGCGACCACAGGTGGATCGCGCGCGCGAATGACCAACCGTGAACGGCCGATGACGGTTCACAACCTCAAGGGATTCATCTGATGCTGGTCGATCCTGCTGTGGCGCGCCTGAAGGCCGAGGTGCCGGACCTGTCGGGCCGGGTCGATACCGCGCTCCAGCTGGCCGAGATGATCGGCCAGAAGAAGCTGCCCCGGCACACCCCTGCCGCCTTCGTGGTGCCCATAGGGCAGCGGGGCGGGCAGTCGGATATCGCTTCCGGTGTCTTCACCCAGATGATCGAACACCTGATCGCCGTGGTGCTGGTGGCGCGCGACCAGACGCCGGACGGGCGCCGTGCGCTGGCGGCATTCGACACGCTGCTCGACGCGGTGATCGCTGCGATTGCGAGGTGGGCGCCGGGGGACGAGATCGGCGTGTTCCGGTTCATCTCGGGGCGCACAATCAGCACGGCGGGCGGCGCGGTGGTGCATCAGCTCGATTTTTCCATCTCCGATCAACTGAGGATCCTTTCACGACCCACAAACTTCCCTCTGGCGGCGGCCGCTATATCCGCCAGGCCGACGGCACACTGGTGTCCAACACCCCGGAGAACCTCGCAGCCGCCAAAGGCGGGGCAGACTCCGGGGACAGCGAGAAGGCACCCGCGAAACCCACCACAAAAAACCCCGCGAAACCCGCCGTAAAGGACGTTTGAATTGCCCATCAAGTGGAATGACAATATCCTGCTGGTGAAGACGGAGGATACCTATGCCACCGATTCGACGCCGGTGGCAGCAGACGGTGTTCTTGCCACCACTGTCAGCTTCAGCCCGATGGAAGGGCAAGATGTCGACCGGGAACTGGAACCTCACTATATTGCTGCAGGCGGCACGATCCCCATCGGTCTGCACGGCAAGATGTCGTTCAATGTCGAACTGGCGCCTTCGGGCAGTGCCGGGGTGGCGCCCGCCTGGGGCGCTCTGCTGCGGGCCTGCGCCTGCGCCGAAACCATCGTCGCCACCACCTCGGTCACCTGCAACCCGGTCAGCGGCGATCACGAAAGCGTCAGCATCCACTTCTGCATCGGGCGCACCCGCTATGTGCTGCTGGGCACCCGTGGCACGGTCAGTCTTGAGTTCGCGGCCTAGGCCATTCCCTGTCTGCGGTTCGAGCTGACGGGGCTGTTCAGAACCCCGACCGAGGTGAACCATGTTCAGCCCGACCTGACGGCGTTCAAGAAGCCGCAGCTGGTGAACAAGGCCAACACGCCGACCTTCTTGATCGCGGGCACGTTCCCTGGTGATGCGGCGCTGCGTGCTGAACCTGACCAATACCGTGGAACCCCGGTTCCTCGTGGGGGGCGAAAGCATCCCGATCACCGACCGTGCGGATGTTCTGGAATGCACGGTCGAGGCGGTGCCGGTCACCACGCTCAATCCCTATGCGCTTGCCATTGGCGATGCCACGGTGGCGGTGCAACTCGTGCATGGCATCGCGGCAGGAATGATCGCCACGCTGTCGGTGCCGCGCGCGCAGGTACAGCGCCGTCGGGGCCTCGAGAACGCCCAGAGCATCACCGAATGGCCGCTGCGGATGGTGCCCCTCGCCGACGAGGGCAACGACCCGTGGACCCTCACTCTCACCTGATCCCGAAAGGAACCCCCGATGTTCAGATTGCAGGACAATCCGACCTTCACCCACAAGGTGCCGGTGATGGTGCCGGTGGATGGCGGACATGACGAACAGACCCTGACCGTGCGCTACCGCGTGATGGAGACCGAGGCGGTGGACCGTCTGGCCAGCCTCAAAACCGACGATCTGACCGATTTCCTGAAGGAGGCGGTTGTCGAAATCAACGATGTGGTGGGGTGCGAGGATCAGCTACTGCCGTGGAACCACGCGCTGCGCGACCGGCTGTTCGGCCTCTACTACGAGCGGATGGCGCTGGTGAACGGCTCTACTAAGGGGCGGAAAACATCGTGGAACTGCCGCAACTGACCAAGCAGGTGGGGCTGTCGGTGCGGATGCACCGTCTGAAGCTGGCCTCTCTGACCCCGAAGATCAATCAGATGAGCCATAGCTATGATGGCAAGACGCCGCTCGCTTACTTTACCGATGTGATCGATCTCGGGGGTATTCAGAGCCAGAGCCTTCAGCGGGTGATCCTGAACGACTCCTATGTCGAGCTGGGCGGAACGGGGCATGAATACTATGGCCTGCCGGTGCTGGGAGATTTCGAAGGGTTCGCCTGGATAAAGCACTAAGAGTCGGATTCGAAACTAAGCCAACGCGCTCAGGCCCTTGCGAGATAGCGGGTGACGCGTCGGATGTGGGCGATGAGCACCCATGC
>JAACVA010000198.1 GCA_009992615.1 Rhodobacterales bacterium | reverse complement strand
GTCGAGATCGACAATCGTAAACAGCGGTGTGCCGGGGCCGATGTTTTCGCCGGGTTCGATCAGGCGGGCGGAAATCTCGCCGCTCATCGGGGCACGGATCGTCAGTTCGTTCAGATCGGCCTGACGTTGTGCAAGTGTCGCCTCTGCCTGTGCGACCTGTGCAGCGGCCACGGCACGATCTTCAGGCGCGGCGCCAGCGCGCGCCAGATCAAGCTGGGCCTGCGACGCCTCGACACGCCGCGTGGCGGTTTCGAGATTGCGAACAGACTGGTCAAGCAGCGCCTGTGGGCGCAACCCCTGTCGCGACAATTCGGTGTCGCGGGCGATCTGTTCCTCGGCCAGCCGCAAATCGGCCTCGGCCGCGGCAAGTTCTGCCTCACGGGCGCGGATCAGCTCGGGTCGGATTGCGCCGGCTGCAGCCTCGGACGCGCGGGCCACCGCCAGCCCGGACGCCGCCGCCGCATGGGCGGTGACAAGCTGTGGATTGGACAATTCGACAAGGATGATCCCGGCCTCGACCCCGTCGCCCAGATCGGCCATCACGTCGGCCACGCGGCCGGATGTGCGGGCTGACACATCGACGCGCGACGCCGCCACTTCGCCCTGTATCAGCAACGGACCCGGACGGGTAACCCACCAGACCGCCAGCGCGACCGATAGGGCCACAGCGGCAAGCAGCAGGAATGGCAGCAGGGTTTTGGAGGCGGCGGGCTGTTGTTCGGTCACGGAAATACCTCGGAATCATCAGCGCGGATCAAGCTGTGTCATGACAGGTACTCGCCGACCGGTCGGCGAACAACGGCGATCGTCCAGCAAGGCGCAGGGTTATGCATATTTCCGCCGAACACCCCCCTGAGGGGCGCCAGCGGCGCAGAACTGCCGCCGATCCACGCATCACGGGCACCTTACGGCAAAACCATGGCGCCTTTGACCGTGTGCCCACAAGGGATCATACCGACAGAATGCTGATTGCGGGCGACGACAGAGTATCTCACCTCGTGCTTGCGGGAGGCGGTTCGCCGTGAATGTCTGCGTTTTTCGCACCAGATTGTGATCGGGCGGCCACACCAAGCAATGGCACACGGCAAAGGGGCGGACAAACAGAGCCTGAAAGTTGGCTGAAATATGGCAAAAACACCTGTTTTTACAGGTTAAGCGGCCCTTCATGCCCTGCTGTTACACCGAGCAACGGTGGGAAATGGGGTGAGACAACATGACAGCGCATGTAAATGCGCCTGTAATCATCAAACGCAAGAAGGTGATTGCAGGTGGGCACCACGGCGGTGCCTGGAAGGTGGCCTATGCCGACTTCGTGACGGCCATGATGGCGTTTTTTCTGTTGATGTGGCTTTTGGGCTCGACAACGGAGAACCAGCGCAAAGGGCTGGCCGATTATTTCAATACGGCTATTCCGGTCAACCGGGTGTCCGGTGGCGGCAGCGGGTCGTTCAACGGCGACAATGTGTTTTCAGATGAGAACCTGGCACAATCCGGGTCTGGTGCCGCGCAGAGCTATCATTCGGACAACACCAAATCGCGCGGCGATACCGGGGTCGAATCCACAACTCAGGGCCAAAGCACAGGCGATGCCGACTTGCAGGAATTCAGCGATCTTGAGAACCTGCTGACCGGCAAATCCGGCGAAAGCATGGTGAGTGAAAAGCTGGCCCGCCATATCATCACCCGTGTCACCGACGAAGGTTTGATCGTCGAACTATTCGATCTGCCCGATGCCACGCTTTTTGACGGCGATTCGGCCATGCCGACACCGCTCTTGCGCGATCTGGTGCAAGTGGTGTCCGAGGTGTTCGCATTGGCCTCCAACAATTTGGCGATTGGCGGCCATGTGCAGGCCCAGCCTGTCGTGCGCCGCGACACGGCGGTTTGGGACAGATCCAGCGCGCGCGCCCAAGAGGTGCGCAGGTTGGTGCAGATGTCTGAGTTTAATAGCGATCGTATTCAGAGGGTTACAGGTTTTGCTGATCGGTCCTTGGTGGTTTCCAACCCGATGTCGATTCGCAACAACCGGATTGAGATGACCTTGCTGCGCTGAGGCGTGGCAAGGTCCATGCCATTTTATCGATTAGCGGCCTGTTAAGGCCGATGGCGTAACCAGACAGGGAAATGGACCAATGCATTAGAAAGGCGCATCGATGACAATATACTCTTCGCTTTCGGCCAGCGTGGCCGGGTTGAACGCCAATGCCCAGAGGCTGGCCGGAATTTCCGACAATATCGCCAATTCGTCGACCTATGGCTACAAACGGATGGAAACGGATTTTCATTCGATGGTGGTCAATGGGGGGCAACTGGCCCGTGGCACCTATACCGCCGGCGGGGTGACGACCACCACGAGCCGCCTGATCAGCACCCAGGGGCAGATTGTCGGCACGTCAAACCCGATGGATATCAGTGTTGGTGGGCGCGGAATGCTCCCTGTGACCGATCAATCGGCGGTGGACGCAGGTGGTGTCCTGCCGCTGTCGCTGATGCGAACAGGGTCTTTCCAGCCCGACAATGCGGGTATTTTGACCAACTCTTCCGGGCAGGTTCTCATGGGGTGGCCTCTGAATCCGGACGGCAGCCTGCCAGCCGTAACCCGAGACACCAGCGCCGCGTTGCGCCCTGTCGATATCGCCCACAACCAGTCGGTTCCCAACCCGACCACTGCAATAAACATGGGCGTGAATTTACCCGCGTTTGAAACGCTGGCAGGGGCCGCCGGTGATCCTTTGCAGCTTTCGGTTGAGTATTTCGGCAATCTCGGTCAGGCTGAAACATTGACCGCAACATTTACACCGGCTGTGCCAGCGACGGGCAGTTCGAACAGTTGGAACATGGTGATCACCGACTCAGCATCCGGTGGCGCGTCTGTGGCCGAATATGAGTTAACCTTCAATGCGACGAACCCGGGCGGCGGCACTCTGGCCACCGTCACCGATGTGACCGGCGGCGCCTACGATCCGACGACAGGCGCGATGCCAATCACCGTTGGTGGCGGTGATATAGCGTTCAACATCGGGAAAATCGGCGCAGTCGATGGCATGACCCAGCTTTCGGCCAGTTTCGGGCCAACCAACCTGTCCAAGAACGGGTCGCCTGTCGGCAACCTGATCGGTGTCGAGATTGACCCGGACGGCACCGTTCAGGCGATTTATGACACCGGCTTCAACCGCCCGATCTATCAGGTGCCGCTGGTTGATGTGGCCAATCCTGATGGCCTGATCTCAATGAGCAATCAGACCTACAAGGTGTCGATGGAAAGCGGCCCGATGTTCCTGTGGAACGCAGGCGAAGGCCCAACGGGTGAAACGCAGGGCTATTCGCTGGAAGCATCGACAACCGACGTGGCGGTGGAACTGACCAATCTGATCCAGACCCAGCGCGCCTATTCGTCAAACGCCAAGGTCATCCAGACGGTGGATGAGATGTTGCAGGAAACAACCAACATCAAGCGGTGATCCACATCCTAACCCCCCCGTTTTGAAGGAGTGATCCATGAGCATGACCTCAGCCCTGAACAACGCCCTGAGCGGGCTGAGCGCCGTGAGCCGCTCGGCCCAGTTGGTATCGTCCAATATCGCCAACGCGTTGACCCCGGGATATGGCAAGCGCGATCTGCTGCAAACATCATCGGTCTTTGGCGGCGTACAAGTCGACGGTGTGCGCCGCGCCGTAAACCCTGCCATCCTGTCCGACCGCCGCTTGGCGCAAGCAGAAGTGGCGCAAGGAGCTGTGTCTGTCGGCTATCTTGAAAAGTTGCAGTCGCTTTTGGGTGCGCCGGATGAAACCGGCGCGCTCACCAGTCGGCTGGCCACGTTTGAAGGGCGCCTTGTGGAAGCGGCAAGTCGCCCGGATTCCAGCACACGCCTGCAAGCGGTAGTTGATGGCGCCAAGGATCTGGTCGCTCGGGTCAACAGCATCGGCGCAGGTATCCAGGCCGAACGACAGGCCGCTGATCGCGCCATTGCCCGCGATGTTGATACCTTGAACGTTACCCTGGCGCAGATCTACAAGTTGAATAGTGCAATCGCCCGCACCTCAGATCTGACGCCAGGCGCAAGTGCCCTGATGGATCAACGGCAGGTGTTGATTGACCGACTTGCCGACATCGTGCCGCTGCGACAGATACCGCGCGATCGGGGTGTTGTGGCATTGATGACGACCGGTGGGCAGATCCTGTTGGACAGCAAGGCAGCGCAGATCGAGTTCACCCAGGCCAACGCCATCACCCCGGGAATGAGCGCCGCTGGCGGGCAGTTGTCCGGCCTCACGATCAACGGCCAAGCGGTGACTATGGGAAACGGTGCTGGCCGCATGGAAGGCGGCCGTCTGGCCGCAAATTTTGAACTGCGCGATAGCATTGCCCCCCAGAGCCAAGCCGATCTTGATGCCTTCGCCCGCGATCTCATTCAGCGTTTCGAATTGCCAGGCCTCGATCCGACCCGCGCGGTGGGCGACGCCGGTTTGTTCACCGACGCCGGCGCCCCGCTTGCCGTCGCCCCTGCCGAGGGGGTGGCCCAACGTCTGACATTCAATGCGCTGGCTGACCCCGCTGAAGGGGGCCTTGTCATGCGCCTGCGCGACGGTTTGGGCGCGGCTTCTGTCGGTGCAGAAGGAAACGCAAGGTTGCTTCAGGCTTTGTCCGATACACTGGCTGCACCGCGTGCGACCGTGTTTGGTGTCGATGGCTCTGCCTCTGACTATGCTACCGAATTGCTTTCGCGCACAGGAGGGGCTTTATTTCGCGCAGAACACTCTCAGACATTTTCACAGAACCGGGCAAATGCGCTGCGCGCCCAAGAATTGGGGGAAGGTGTGGACACTGATCAGGAGATGGGAAAACTGCTTCTTGTTGAACAATCCTACGCGGCAAACGCCCGCGTAATCCAAGTGGTTGATGACATGATGCGTCGGCTGTTGGAGATTTGACATGACGATAACATCCATCGGCGATCTTGCCATGACCTTTTCCAATCGGCTATCCAACGTGCGGATCCGCACCGAGATGAACACCTTGGCCAGCGAGTTGACCACCGGACGAAAGTCAAACCTGCACACCCCGCTAAGCGGCGACCTGGCACCCGTCGCGGTGATCGCGCGTTCTCTGTCTCAGTTTTCCGCATACGAAACAGTCATTGCGGAGTCTGCCCTTTTCCTGACGGGTGTTCAAAATGCGCTGTCGCAGGTCACAGACGGGCTTCAGTCATTGGCCAAGGCCGCAATAGACATCGAAAATTCGATCAGTCCGGTTTTGATCGGAAATTTCGGAAAAAACGCCCACAGCCGCTTTTCGTCTTTGGTCAACACTTTGAACGGTTCAATTGCTGGACGCAGCCTGTTTGCGGGGGCTGATACGACGGCGCAGGCGGTCGACAATGCCGAGTCGATACTTGACGATCTCGCGGCCAATCTGCCGCCCGGCGCCCGCTATGACGATATATCATCAGCTGTCGATACCTATTTTGCTGCCGGCGGAGGGTTTGACGCACAACGCTACCTTGGGGCCGCGACACCGATGGCACCCTTTCGTGTCAGTCCCGAAGATAGTCTTGCCCTTGACGTAACAGCCCAAAACAGCGCCTTGCGCGAAGCATTGTCCGCAACTGCAAAGGCCGCTTTGCTCGATCGCGGTGTATTGTCAGGCGACATCGCTGAACAACGCAAACTGATCCGCAAATCCGGTGTCAACCTGTTT
>JAACVA010000352.1 GCA_009992615.1 Rhodobacterales bacterium | reverse complement strand
GGGCCGTCACTGGTGGCAAAGGTCAAACCCACCCCCTGCGCCTCGATCACCGGCCCGGCGCTATGCGTGGTATCCTTCATCTGAACGCCTTCAAATCCAAGCAAGTGCTATTCATAGGCCGCCCACTCCTCATGCAGTTTAGACAATCGGAGAGGATCACCTTCAGGCATTACAAGATAGTTTGGCCATCCATCGCCAGCCGCAAAAACGTGTTGGCGTATATCTTCGATTAGATCGAAAAATACCTGAATATCCTTTGCACAGTGAAAAAAATCTTGTGCGGTGAAATCTTTCCTGTCTCTCAACAGCATCTGCGCTCTTCCAGCCCTTTCGGGCATACCCATTTTCGCAATTGTGATACGATATCCGCCAGTTTCTGCGCGCATATCGACGATTTTTCCATGAACCAAACGCTGCCTTAAATCCAAAACTCTTTCTAACGGGCTAGTCGTGGCTGTTTTAGGCAAAGCAAAATTCACAAGATCCGCAATTGTCGGTAATACTTTTATTTTCTCCGAAATCTGAACGGGGTACTTAGATGAAATATTTTCCTTCCCGTCAAATCTATCATTTGCGAGTCCCAGCAAATCATCTAGCGCAAGCTCCAGAGAAGCAACTGCCTGCACAAACAGTCCAACATCTTCTCCGATTTGCTGCACTAGAAGCCCAGTACGGTTCACTGCCATTTCAGATTACTCACACCCCACTCGCCGGAATACCCGCCCGCACGATCGGGCGCGGCGCGGTCAGGTCCTTCCACTGCGTCAGCGCCTTGTTGACCGCCGGATTGGGCGCGCGGGCGACAAACTCGCCGTGCCCCTCTTGGGTGCGAATCTCGCCGTCATAGACCGCCACCTGCCCCCGCGTCAGCGTGAAACGCGGCAGGCCCTTCACATGCTTGCCCTCGAACACGTTGTAATCAATCACCGATTGCTGGGTCTTGGCGGTAA
>JAACVA010000197.1 GCA_009992615.1 Rhodobacterales bacterium | reverse complement strand
ATCGCCGGACCCTATTCCGAGCCCGAGGAGACAGAGAGCGATGGCAGAAGTTCCGCTGGTTGTCGCCAGCGCGTAATCGACGCTGAAATAATTGGCGACCTCGGCCTCCAACTTGCCAGTTTCGGTTTCGCACAGCGGGCGCGTGTCATAGCGAAACAGACGTCGCGAGGTAACTGCCGAAAAGGCCGCGTTTGCGTCGGCTTGATCGGTTGTCACGTCACCCTTGTCGTAGGTAGGCCAGGGGTGAATCCGAACGGGCGGCTCGTTGTTACCGTTGTCGTGGATGCATTCAATGCTCACAGGTTGCTGGTTCATGTGGATCTCCCTTGCGATTTAGCTGGCCAAGCTGCGCGCTGCACAGTGGCTGCCCACGGACTTGAGTTGATGGATTACGGTGTCAGAAACCTCGAAAAGCCCACCAACCGTGTTGAGGTCGTCATAGGAGACGACCGGCCCAAGCCGGTCGAAGGCGCAGCCCGCACGCCTAAGGATGCGTTCGACAAAGACGTCATAGACCGAAATGATGTTCACGAGGCCCACCTCCCGGGCGGTGACGAACAGCCCAGTAAGGATTGAGCGGGTGACGACGTTGATCCCATCAGCGCTGAACGTTCGGGCGGCCTCGGTATCGACGCAGAACCTTGAGCTCTCCCAAATGAGTGGATGACGGACGATGCCGGTGTCCCCCATCACTTCGGGGAAGACATCGGAAAGCATGTGGGGGCCTGTTGACGGGAGGAGGCGTAACGATGCGAGCAGGTGGTCGTTTTCCGTCAGGCAGAAATAGAGCGGTCCGAGATCGTCGAAATAATCTCTTTCCCTTCCTTCCTCCACTTTGACGCGCCAGCCCCTCCGATCGGAAAAGGCGCGCGCGCGGAGTCGGAACATTTGGTCCGCAAGCTCGGGGTAGGAATTAATTTCTTCTCCTTGGGCAATGATAAGCATCGTTCTTCCTCGCAGATATGGTCTGTGAGAAACTTTGGAGGCTAATATGATTTTGAGTCGCTACGCCAAGGTTACAGTATTGACTATAGCGGGATCAGGTGTTCGCGAACGACCCGAGCTACGGCCTGAGTCTTGGTAGCGACTTCGAGCTTGGCGCAAATGTTGCGAACATAGAAGTGGACGGTTCTTTCGGTGAGGCCCATCAATCTCGCAGTGTCCCACGCGCTCTTTCCTCGAACGGCCCAACGCATGACTTCGGCTTCCTGCCTCGTCAGTTGAGGGATAGGCTTATCGGAGGTCCCTATCGAGCGGAGAACCTGCATGTGCAGGAGATAGGCGAAAAATGTGTAATCGGGAATTGCGCCACGCCATCTTTCCACCCATTCCGGCGGCGATGTTTCCGCGTTTACTGAGACCAGAGCCAACTCTCCAAATTGCCCGCGGATCGGCACCGTCATTCCAAAGCTGCCCAGACCATGGAGGCGCGCGTCGGAGAAGAAAACCTCGGCAGGTCCCTTTAGTGGCGGAAGATCATGCCAATCTAGGGGGGTTAAACGATTTCTAGCAAAACTCAGGACTGGGTCTATCTTCTGATATCCGTTTTCAAAATAGTGACGTTTCCAGCTTTCTGGGTAATTCGTTATCAGATAGGTGCCACCCTTGATCATCGGCGCGTCGACGGCGTAATAGGTCAGGTAACTCAGCTCGAAGGCTTCGCAAAAATCGTCGAATAGCTCCTGAATCTCCTTCGCCGTTGTTGCTTCAGTCCTATTTGACATAAATTGTGACATCGGACATTTGGTGAACATCGTGGCTCCCTGAACTTCGAAAACTATTTTGGAAATTTGCTTAGCCGAAAAGATTAGTACGGTTGGTTGTGTCACGGGATCACGACACGGGCGCGTCCCGCGCAGCTGCAGCTGGCCCTATTCCATCTCTACGTCCGCTTCGGTGCCTCGGGCCTCCAGCGCGCGGTAAACGGTCATGCGGGACACGCCGAGATCACGGGCTATCCTTGCCTTGGCAATCCCCTCTGATGCCAGCCTGCGAATTTTCGCGTCGTCCACCCTCTTCTGGCGACCCTTGTAGACGCCTTTCCCCTTCGCCGCGTCAATGCCCGCGCGTTGGCGGTCATGGATGAACTTCAGTTCCATATCGGCCACCATGCCGAGGACGGTGACGACCATGCGCCCCATGTCGCCAGCCGTGGTCACTTCGGGTTCGAGAATACGCAATGCCGCACCCTTGGCGTCGAGTTCATGAACCAGATTCAGCACATCCCGCGTCGAGCGGCCCAGTCGGTCGAGGCGATGCACGACCAGCTCGTCGCCTGCGCGCAGAAATTCCAGAACTGTGGCCAGCTCGGTCCGGTTGTCGCGGGATGCGCCGGAGCCGGTCTCAGCGCGGACGATTTCGCAGCCTGCTGCCTTCAGCTTGGCTTTCTGGATTTCAAGATCCTGGCTTGACGAACTGACGCGGGCGTATCCGATCCGGGGCATGGTAATCCTGTCACGTTAGGGTGGCTGATACCCTGATACTGTCACAAAGACTGCCGCGCCACTCATTTGTGACATTTCGCGATGTCACAAATGCCCGTCACCTGGGGGTGTACCCATTTGTTACGACTTCTGTGGAATGGCCCACTCATACCTCTGCCGACCTTCCGGCGTAGCTATCCACTCCTCAAACTCAGCCCATAGCTGCGCGAGATTCCGTCGGCGGCGTTCTTCGAACATGCGCAAATCGTCCATCGACATTCCGAGGCCGACGGACAGGCGCTCCAGCACGTCCTCTGTCGGCTGAATGAAAGAGCGTGCCTCTTCGTCGTAGTGCGCAATGTTCAGGGCGTAAAAGCAGAAACTCTCGAAGGTAACGCCATAATAGCGGGCAAGACTTTGGACGTACTGACGCAGAGTATCGACCTCCCCCGGTGGCGGGTGCAGCGGCCAGGCCGGTTCCGGCTTCATGCTCGAAGCTCCCGTTCCATCATCTGCCGCCGGTGGGAGGGTACTTGGAAAGAACAGTTCATCAAGTCGCATTCCTCAATGCGTTCCCGCCCCTCCATCAGCGCATGTGCTGTTGCGCTCGAAAGAAGCTGGTGCATTTCCCCGATCAGGCCCTCCGATCGTTCCACGATCAGCCTGCGTAACGCGGGAAAGCCGAGAGCGGACGGCTCGCGCAAGGGGATCACTGTCTCGAAGCTGGCCAGCAGCCGCCCGGTCTCAGGATCGTCACCCCATCTGGACAGCAAGAACGGCTGAAAGCGGTTTTCGAGCTGGTCGTCCAGCCGCAGCGCAAGCCACGCATCCTTGGTCCCGAGCGCGACGATCGGGATACGCAGTTCATTGCCCAGATAACGGATCAGCCCCAGAACTTCGCGCTGCCGCGATGACGGGCCGCAGAGCAGGTTGTGCAACTCATCTATGAGAAGCAGCCGCACACCGCAGGCCTGCATAAGGTTCAGCGTCACAGCGTTCCGCCGATCCGTCTGCCGCATCGTCCCGAAAGGTGATCCCAATGTATCGAGCAATTGTGCGTAGAACCGGGGTGCCGTGACGTCCGGCATCATCTGGACCGCGAGGACCGGAAAAATGTGTCGGTCCCTTTCTTCCGAACTGCGTCGGGGGTGCTGGCGCTGGAATTTCTCGGCAATGGTCGATTTGCCGTTATTGCTTGGCCCCACGATCAGCATGTTCTGCGGCCGGACACGGCCGGGTTGCGTCGCCAACAGCATGCCCATGCGTTTCAGGGCATCTTGTGCCCGGGAATAGCCGATCCAGCGGTCGGTCGCGAGACAATCGAGCCGCTCGACAGCGGGTATTTCCGCGATGCGCCGGGCTTCGGGCCGAAGATGCTCCATCGTCGCTACCACTCCTCTATATCTGTGAATGGTCGCGGCGGACCCTCGGTGTCGTCTTGCGAAAGTTCGGCCGGGTCCGCCCCTTGCGATTTGGCCGCCGATGGAGTCTGTCGATCTAGTTCCGGCCGCGACTGGCGGCGGCGGGCGCTTTTCGAAAGCCGGGCCGCTTCGCGCTCGATCTGCTGCATTTCCTCAAAGGCGGCAAAAATGGCGTCCTCGTCCACGGTCGCCGCATTGCGTTCCTGCGCCCGTCTCCGCGCCGCCCGATGTTCCCAGAGTGTCATCGACGGTCGGGAGAGCGTACGATACGGCACTTCGAGCCAGGATCCGTCGAAAGGGTCCAGAACATAAACACGCGAGATGTCTCGTGGATCGCGGCGCAGGATCAGAGACCCCTCCGTTTGGACGTCGCGCGAGACGATCCACGGTTTCAGGGCGTTCGAGAAATAACGGATATGATCGACGGTGAAACCGTCGCGCTGCAACGTGCGGCGCAGGACCGGGAGGAAGTCGATCAGATAGCTGCGCATGTCACGCGGGATGGCGATGCTGTCGCCGGATCGGCTCAAGCCCACGAGACCTTCTTCCAGCCGCGCAACCGGCGCGGTGCCGTCCAGACCGCGATGCCCGGAACGATGATAGTCCTTGCAAATTGCAACGGTCAGCCAGCGTTCCAGCTCTTCAAGCGTCAGGCAGGCCCGCCCTTCGCTGTCGTATGTGCCGCGCTGCGCCGTATTGGAAAATGTCGTGCCCGGCAACTTGTGAATGCGCCGCATGAGGGTGCCGATCACACGCTCCACAATGCCGCCGAACTGAGGTTGTCCTGGCGGTCGCCAGTCGATCTCGATGCCATGTTGCGTGCAACCGCGCTCGAAAGCCTGCGAGTGGAACTCCCCGGCATTGTCCACGCCGACCTTCTTCGGCTTTCCCGCAATCGGCCACTCCACATCCGTGATGCCGCGCGCTGTCATCCAGGGCTTCTTGTCCTCGGCGACATGGGTGAGGCACAGGCCGACACTCGTGGCGGAAGGGGGATCGAGACCAAGATGGAAACCTGCGATCGTCCGGCTCATCACGTCGATCGCAACCGTCAGATATGGCCTCCCGATTGGCAGACGCTCGAACGGATCAACCAGGATCACATCGACCGGCGTGTGGTCGATCTGCACGACATCGAGCGGATACTTCGGGATCGGGATCGCGCCGAGGATCGGCTTCGTGCTGGGATCATCCGCCCGTCGCCGTGATGCGATACCCTTGTCAATCCGGTTGATCCGTCGCCTGACCGTGGCTTCACTCGGAGCTGAAATGCCCGCTTTTCGGCACTCGATCTGAACCGTCCTTACGACCTCCGAGGGACGCACCTTCTGCCGTTTGAGATACAAGTCCTCGATAACCTGACGGATGATCGCTTCCCGATCCCCCGCAATCCGGGGTTTGCGCGGAGCGCCACGGCCGTCGCGCGACAAAAGAGCGGTGACTTTGCCGTTCTCTTCACGTAACCGGCGGATCAGCCTGTAAGCCCAACGTTCGGAAATTTGCAGATCGATCGCTGCAACGCGAACGAGATGCGCTGGTGCTTCATCAAGCGCCGCAAGCGGTCGAAGCAATACCGCCCGTTCCTCGGCCTTCTGCCATACCGCTTTCGGAACGGTTTCTAGGTCCATGACCGATCCTGCCTCCTGCAACGCGCTGAACCATTCTCTGACGGCTTTGCAACACACTGAACTGTCTGGTGATCAGTATTGAAGTCTTTTGTGACAGGCTCGTGTCAATGAAAACAACAGTCTGCTCTGAACTTATTTGTGAAAAACGACACGGGTCTCGACCGCCGATCAATCCTGCGCCCGCCAGATCGCGGATCTGACCGGCTTTGCCGCGCGCGCCGGATATCAGATCACCGC
>JAACVA010000351.1 GCA_009992615.1 Rhodobacterales bacterium | reverse complement strand
CGGCGGCGATTTCCGCCTGCATCAGGGCGACAAGGTCGGGATCGAACGCAATCTTCAGCTTCATGATGGGCGCAGATCCAGCGCCCAGATCAGGCGTTCGCGGTCGCGCAGTGGCTCGCCCTGAATGGTGAAGCTGTCCGCGCCAATCACGATCAGATCGCCGGAGCGAGGGTCTGGCAGGTCGTACACGCGCACATCCACCATCATCGTGTCGCTGACAAACCGCCCGGCCCCGAAGTCTGTGATGCGATCCGGGGCGCGGCGGATGACGCGGATCGGGCGTTCCTCGGATGTGGTGGCGGAGATCCAGAGAGCTGCAATCGCCATGGACGGATGCGTGAATATCCTGTCTATGGCAGCGGCGAAGACAGACATGGCTGGCCTGTCAGTTCGAGGTTTGCAAGCGGATCGCGATGCGCGGCCGCTTGTTCACTGGCAGGATGGAGGCCTCGGTCATCAGGTCGATCCAGCGGCCTTTCTCGTCGAGATGCTGGCGGGCATAGAGCGGCAGGCCGAGGGTGTTCGCCGCCTCGAGAAGGTTGGCTGGGCCGCCATAGGTGGTGAAGGTGTCCATGGTGCCTAGGGGGAAGGCGATGCCCTCGCTGGCGGGCACCAGCCGCTCGGACGCTTTGGTCGAAAGCGTCACCGTGCCCGAATATTCCTCGAAGAGGATCCCGGCGAAGGGGAAGTTGCGGCGCACATCCTGGCGCAGGGGCTGGGCACCGGTGGCGGCGTAGAATTTGTAGGCTTCTTCGGTCTTCGGATGCGCGATCAGCTTGTCGAAGAATTCCCGGCTGACGAGGGCATGGACGTCGGTCATGCTTTCGCCAAGGAGATTGTCCTCGACCGCGCGCAGGACCTCG